>NZ_JBSFRH010000004.1:0-202699 GCF_053589135.1 Rhodococcus sp. NPDC003382 | reverse complement strand
CTGTTCGAGGGCGAGCGCCGGATCGAGGTGCGCCCACGCTCCGATTTCCCGGTCGCGCTGCGTGATCCGGTCCAGACAGCGCTCGGGGGATCAGCGGTCGTGCAGGTGCAGGCGGCGCGGACCCGGACCCTGCTGGGCGAGCACATCGCCCGGGTTCGCCAGCGGACAGCTGCTCAGGCTCAGGCAGCCGCAACCGATGCAGCCGGAAAAGCTGTCGCGCAGCTCGGTCAGTTCCTCGATGCGTTCGGTGAGCCGGTCGTGCCAGCGCTGCGACAACCGCGCCCAGTCCGCGGCGGTGGGCACCCGGCTGTCCGGCAGCGAGTCGAGCGCGTCCCGGATCTCGTCGAGCGACACCCCGACACCCTGCGCGACGCGGATGAACGCCACCCGGCGCAGGGTGTCGCGCCGGTACCGCCGCTGATTTCCGGACGTGCGGCGGCTGGTGATCAGGCCGCGCGACTCGTAGTAGTGCAACGCCGAGACGGACACGCCGGAACGCTCGGACAACTGCCCGGGCGTGAGCCACACGGACGCGGTCATCGGCACCGTCCTCGGATTCGGGGGAAGCACGTCGAGCATCTGCGGTGCACAGTACCGACTTGTCGGAGATTCTGGACCACGGCAGAACATCCGCAGCCCGGGAGGTTCCGTGAACGCCGACATCCCACCCGAGCGACCCGTTCGTCGCTACCGGCGCGGTCGCGCGCACCGCCTCGAGAACACCGTCACGAGTGCACTCGTCCGCCTGGGCCTGATCCCGCACTCGTACCTGCTCACCACCCGCGGCAGGCGCACCGGCCGGCCGCGATCGAACCCGGTCACCGTGGTCGAACACGACGGGCACCGATGGCTCGTTGCCCCGTACGGCGCCGTGCCCTGGGTGCACAACGCGCGCGCGGCCGGGGTGGTGCGCCTGACCCGCCGGTGCACCGCCCGGAGCTACACGGTCGAGGAAGTCTCCGCACGCGAGGCGGCACCGGTGCTGAAACGGTATGTGGCGGTCGCGTCCGCCACGCGCGACTACTTCCGGGCGGATCCGGGCGCGCCTGCCGCGGAATTCGAGAAGGAAGCCGGGCTGCATCCGGTGTTCCGGCTGACCGAGGTGCCGGAGCGCGAAGGGGAGTGACCCCTCGTTTATGTCACTGTGACGATTGGGGTGGAGGGTGGAGCGCAGTCGGGGAGAGGTGGTGCAGCACCGAGGCGTCCGGTGGGGTGGGTGCCGGAGCGGGACGGGACGCGATGCGGCAGGCTCGATTCGTCGGCTGTGCACCTGGCGGGGAGGTTGGGTGCTGCGCGGCGGAGGGGCGGCGGTCCGTTGCTATTCGCAAACGATCTGCGCGAAAGCGTGCGGACGAAAAGGGAAGTGCCGCAAGATATTTGATGGATAACGGTGATTATCCATCATTGAGATTTATCCATCGTCGAGGTGGATGCGGTCGGCGACCCGAGTGGGGGCGGGTGACCTCGGAGTGTGTCTGTTCGGCTGTAGCGCTGTGCGTACAACGACCGCGAAATCTGGATGTGCTGTCGTTGCGACGCCGTGGCGCGAAGGTGCCGGCGCATGTCCGCGGTGTGCGCCGGCGGTACGCAAACCGCGGTCGAGTCGTCGGAAGCCCGGTCCGGGCGGTCGCGAGCCGGGGCTAGGTCGAGCCCGAACCGGGGCTGGTTGGGGCGCCTCGGGTGCCCGGGCGTGTGGGGCCGACCGCCAGTAGGGTGTACGCGCACCCGAGGATTTCACCCCGGGACCACCACCACGCGATCGGTCGGGAAGGCCCGGATCTCAACTACTTGACATAATGTTGATTATCGGCAATTTGGATATGCGCTTCGACCTGGGATTTCACTGACTCTGCCGGGTGTCGCCGCCGCGCCGTGTTCGTGTGTCGCGACACCGTCCGCCTCTGTCGTTCGCCGCCAACTGTCGCTGCGCATCGCGCACCCTCGTCGGGTGTGCGCGCTTCGCTCGGTTCTCGGCGTCCGCCACCGCCCGCGCGCCGCGACCCGTCCATCCGGCCCGCATCCCGGATCTGCCAGGTTCGCGTCGGATCCGGTCTTCCCGGCTCTCGGCGGGTTCGGCCGACCCTGCCGCCTCGTCCCCTCCCTGCAGCCCCGCGAACCCATGAATTCGTCACAGTGACGGTTTGTGGTGGGTGTGCCGGGATGCCGGAACAGATCCGTCGCCGTCGATATCATCGGCGCGACGGTGACGACGCAGAACTGGGAGGTTCGGTGGTGGAACCCCGGCTCGCGCGGTTCTGGGTGGTCCTCGCGCTCACGACCGTCCCGTTCTATATGTGGGGCGCACTAACCGGCGGCGACCTGGTCGTGGCGGGTGCGCAGCTGCCGGTCAGTGCCCTGATGTTCGTGTGCCCGGCCGTCGCGGCCCTGGCGGCCGGCGGCGGACCCCGAGCGGCCTGGCGGCGCATGCTCACGAGGCCGCGTGCCTTCTGGGTGGGGTTCGCGCTCGTGGTTCCGGCCGCGGCGACGAGGGTGTCGTCGCTGATGATCGCCGGCGGCGGACTCGACGGGATCCCGTCGTCGCTGCCGCTGGTGGCCGGTGCGTACCTCGTGGCCGCGGTGTGCGAGGAGCTCGGCTGGACCGGGGTGCTGATGCCGGCGCTGTTGCGTCGTCACGGCGTCCTGTATGCGGGCACCGTGATCGGCGTCGTCTGGGCGCTGTGGCACCTGATTCCGTATCTGCAGGCCGGGTACGCGCCGGGAATGTTGCTCGGTCAACTCGGCTTCACGGTGGTCTTCCGGATCCTGCTCGTGCAGATGACGGTCGCCGGCAACGGTGCGCCGATAATTGCCGTGCTCGGGCACGCCTCCTACAACGTGGCGTGGACCCTGCTGGACGCGCGCGACGCCTACTCGCCCGCGGCGGCCGCGGTGGCGGTGGCCGTCCCCGTGGCCGTCCTGGCGGGGATGCACTTCGGCGAGCGAAACCGGCGGAAACCGGTGCCGGACCGCGGGTGGTGACCCGACTCCCCTGCTTCGGCCCTCCCAACCACACCGGCTCAAAACGTCACTGTGACGTAAAGATGCGTCACGACGCTCGGCGGAGACGCCGCAACTGGCCGGACAGGTACTGCCGTGCGCGGCGGTGCCCGCCCTCGCCGGCCAGTTCGACCGCGAGTTCCTCGAGCAGTCGTGCGAGCAGGTCCTCGTCGGGGGTCCAGCCGTCGCGGCGCCGGCATCGGTCGAGCCAGTCGACCGGGCCGGTGTGACCGCGGTCGGCGTTGCAGCGCGAGCAGGCGGCGGCCTCGTTGGCGACGGTGCTGGGACCGCCCTTCAGGCGCGGCACGAGGTGTTCGGTGGTCGGCCGGATCAGCCGGCCGAAGCGGCGTCCGCACCACAGGCACCGGCCGTGCTGCCGGTCCACGGCGATGGCGAGTCGGGCGGCGCGGTCCACCTGTCGATGGTGACCGAACGGCGAGCCGGACGCCAGCCGCGTGGATGGCCGGATGTCGTCGAAAGACACGGTCGTTGGACTCTGCTCAGCTGCGGCCGAATGACGTTACGCTGGGCACACTTTCAACAAAGGAGGGCTTTTTCCGTGAGTGACCACGAAGTGAAGATGATCGTGCTGTCGACCGACGACCTCGACGAGTCGATCAAGTTCTACAGCGAAACCCTGGGGATGGCACTCAAGTTCCGCGACGGCACGCATTTCGCCGCTCTCGACGGCGGCGGGGTGACCCTGGCGCTCGCGACCGCGGTCGATCATCCGATCCACGGGCAGGTGGTCGTCGGCATCAAGACCGCCGACGTGGACGCCGCGGCGAAGGCGATCGAGGAGGCCGGCGGCGGCATCGTGAAGGGCCCGTACGACGACGCACACGAGCGTCGAGCCGTGGTGTACGACAACAAGGGCAACGGCCTGGTGTTCTACAGCCCGCTGAAGCGCTGACGCACCTCCGCACCCCCGGTCCGGTGACCTGCCCGGATCGGGGGTGCGTGCGTTGTTGCACTGCGCTACGATCGGTAGCAGACTGCTACACACACCCGATGCGTTGCGTCGGACCAGGAGGTTCGTGATGGCGCCCTACACCGACAAGGTCACCCGCTTCGACGCCGAACTCGTCGACAGCGCCATCGCCGAAGGTGGCCGCCAGAACCGCACCGGACGCCAGCAACTCGAGTACTGGGCGCGCATCGGCCGGGCCATGACCGCCCACGAGACCGCGGCCCTGCGCCGCGTGCAGGAGGCCCTCGCCGGGAACCGGCCGACCACCGATCTCACCGTCGCCGAAGGACGATTGTTCAACGCGGAGATCGACGCCCGCATCGCCGACAGCCTCGCGCACGCCGACTACGCCGGCGCTCTCGCCGCGCGCGGCGTCACCACGGTCGTGCTCGACGACGAGGGCCGACTCGTCGAGCAGCGTCCCGACGGCACGACGCGGGTGCTCGACGCCGAATGAGGCGTCTGGATCTGATCATCGGCCCGAACGGTGCCGGTAAATCGACGTTCGTCGAGTTGACCCTCGCTTTCCTGCTGCCGCGCAGCGTGTTCGTCAACGCGGATGTGATCGCGCGGCAGAAGTGGCCGGATCGGGCCGAGGAGATGTCGTACGAGGCCGCGCAGCTGGCGGCCGCCGCACGGGATCGGCTGCTCGAGCAGGGCCGCTCGTTCATCGCCGAGACGGTGTTCTCGCATCCGTCGAAGCTCGAGCTGATCGAGCGGGCCCAGGTCGCGGGGTTCACCGTGGTGGTGCACGTGATGCTGGTGCCCGAGGCGATGTCGGTGCGGCGTGTGGCGTATCGGGTGGAAGCGGGTGGGCATTCGGTGCCGGAGGACAAGATCCGGTCCCGGTATCGGCGGTTGTGGCCGCTGGTGGTCGAGGCGATCCGGCGCGCGGATCAGGCGACGGTGTACGACACCGCCTCGGGGACCCCGGCGGTGGTGGCCAGGTTCGCCGCCGGGGTTCCCGTGGGTGTTCTCCGCTGGCCCGGGTGGGCGCCGGCGGAGCTCACCGAGTTGGGATGAGCCGGATCCTGCGGCTCAGTCCTCGGCGCTGCGCGTGGTGAACGGCAGCACCAGCCGCGAGGGGTGTGCGGCGTCGCGGTAGATCTTGTGCGTGACCGGGCGGCCGACGGGCAGGTGGAAGGCGTCCGGCGGGAGCAGCGCGTTGTGTTCGTCGGCGAGCGGTTCGTTGTTGGACAGTTCCACGACGAGCTTGTGGCCCGGCATGAAGGTGTTGGCGAACGGGTAGAGCCGCAGCACGTATTCCTCGATGGTGCCGGGTTCGACCGGTACGGCGCGGGTGTGCGGGTGGAAGGGGTTGCCTTCGGTGGTGCGCTCGTCGAGTTCGCGGTGGGAGGCCTTGAGGTAGCCGGTGGTGATCAGCTGCCGCTTGCCGTTGGGGGCGTAGTCCCACATGCGGAGGATGAAATTGGTGTCCGGCTGGTCGATCTCGGCGAAGATGTGTGCGGCGCCGGTGCCGATCATCTCGGTGGGCTCCTCGAAGACGGGGGTCTCCCACTCGAGGATCTCGACCTTGTCGGTGACGGTGAGCGGCGCCTGGTAGAAGCCGTCGGGGGCGGCGTACTGCGCGCCCATCGGTTCGGGTTCGGTGGACAGCTTGCGGCGCGGGCGCAGGTACAGCGACCGGTAGTCGACGTCCTTGGGCGGCCACTGGTCGGCGGTGACGCGCTGCCGGGAGCCTTCGACGAAGACGTTCACGGCGGGTTCGTCCATGATGCCGTTGTCGATGCCCTTGATCCAGTAGTCGTACCAGCGGAACATCTTGTCGTGCTCTTCGATGAAGGGCCGGGACTGCATGGGCGGGTAGGGGCCGATGTCGAGCTTCTTCGGTCCCTGCAGGGCGTGGAACAGTTCGATGGTGCCGTCCATCGTCCAGCCGCGGCCCTGATCGATCTGCAGGTAGACGGGGATGTCGATGTTGCGGGCGAGGTTGACGGGGTTGCGTTCCTCGTACCAGTCACCGTCGAGTTCGTTGGTGATGATGTCGAACCACGCCTCGTGGTGCTTGGGGTAGTTCAGCACGTGCACGAGGTTCGGCCAGGCGGCGACGTCGGGGTCGGCGAGGCGTTCGGCGACGCGCTTGGCGATCTCCTCCGGCGTGTAGGTCTCGAGCATGCGGGACTTGACGTTGTCGGTGAACGCCCAGCCGGAGTCGCCGCCGCGGCCCTCGCGGGCGGCGCGCGGCATGAACCACATGATGCCGCCGTGGTAGGTGGTCTCGTAGAAGTCGTAGTGGCCGCCGGAGACGAAGATCGCCTTCAGGTGCGGTGGGCGTTCCGCGGCGGCGAGGACCTGCATCGACCCGAAGTAGGAGATGCCGATCATGCCGACGTTGCCGTCGCACCAGGGCTGGGCGGCGACCCATTCGATGAAGTCGTAGGCGTCCTGGCCGAGCGGGACGCCCCCGGCGTTGTAGTTGCCGATGTGCTCGCCGTCGGAGGCTCCGGATCCGCGGAGGTCGCCGATGACGTGGACGTAGCCCTCGGACACGACGCGGGCGATGTCGCCGGCTTCGATGCAGCCGTCCCACATGGGGCTGGGCCGGCGTTGCGGCGGTGTCGTCAGGGCGAGGGCCTGTAGTTCCTTGCCGTAGGGGCTGAGGGCGACGAGGGCGGGGCGGGGCTTGTCGTCGACGCCCTCGTAGGTGTCCGCGGCCAGTTCGACGCCGTCGCGCATCGGGATCCGCAGGTTCTTGCGGATACGGATGGTCTGTCCGCCCGCGTCGAATTCCTGGAGCTCGGCCATGGGTCTGCGATTCCTCTTCTGTGTCAGGACTTCTGGGTGTACTGGGTGCGGTAGCCGTGCAGCGTCGTGAAGAACGGGGACGGTTCGAGGGTGGGATCGCCCCGGTAGCCGAGTTCGTCGGCGACGGGGGCGAACGGCGAGTACGCCGACTCGGTTTCGAGCAGGCCGCCGCAGAGGCAGCGGTGCGCGGCGCCGCGCACTCCCCCTTCGATCTCGAGGCTTTCGCGCAGCGCCTCGGCCGCCTGGGTGCGGTCGAGTTCGACGCCGTAGGCGACTCCGTCGGCGCGTCGGTAGGGGTGTCCCAGGTACAGGTGCTGCGGGTCGATCTCGTCGCGCAGGTACTGCAGGCTGGCCCGGTAGGCCTCGGGGTCCTCGTAGCCGGGGAATCCGTTGGCGGCGCCGTGGACCTGCACGGCGTCGCCGACGAACACGTCGTTCTGTCCGTCGACGACGTACGCGACGGATCCGGCGGTGTGCCCGGGGATCGAGTGCACCGAGACGGTGACGTCGCCGCCGAGCGAGAGGGTTTCGCCGCCGCGCACGAGCATCGTCGGTTCCATCTCGCCGGAGATGACGGCCTGCGCGGCCGCGGTCACCTTGGCGTCCCCGTCCGGGTCCTTCAGGTATCTGCCGCGGGCCCCGAGGTATTCGTCGACGTGCGCCTGCCGCGAGCGCAGCAGGTGGGCGTCGGCCTCGTGGATGACGACCTGGGCTTTGCGGCCGGTCGCCTCCCACAGGGCGTGCGCTCCCCCGATGTGGTCGATGTGGCCGTGGGTGAGCAGGATCCAGCGCACGTCCTCGATGCGGCGGCCGAGCGCCGCGAGCGCGGGGGCCATGCCCTCGGCCGGGGACGACGCGATGCCGGTGTCGACGATCGCGGGCTGTTCGGCGTCGATGAAGAACGTGTAGAGACCGAACCGGCCCCACGGCGACACGATCGGGTGGATCTTTACCTCGGCCATGTCACTTGCCCTGCCGCAGGAAGTCCGCGGTCTCGTCGAAGACCTGCGCGAATTCGGGGATCCACGCGAAGTTCTGGACGAAGCCGTGGTTGGCGCCCGCGTACCGGCGGACCGTCACGGGCACACCGGCGTCGGCGAGACGCGCGCCGTAGAGTTCGCCTTCGTCGCGCATCGGGTCGTATTCGGCGGTGACGATCAGCGCGGCCGGGAGCCCGGTCAGGTCGGTGCGCTTGATCGGTGAGACGCGCGGGTCGGCGGGGTCGGCGCCGCTGGCGAAGTAGAAGGAGTTGAAGGCGGGCAGCCCGGCGGTTTCGACTCCGTAGCCTTCGGCGTTCTCGCGCAGGGATGGGTAGCGGTCGACGTCGAAGTCCAGATCCAGCGACGGGTAGTACAGGATCTGGTGGGTGATGCGGTCGAAGCCCTGGTCGTGGGCGGCGGCCGCGACGGCGGCGACGAAGGTGCCGCCGGAGGAGTCCCCGGCGAGGGCGAGGGTGTCGCCGTTCCAGTGCAGGTCGTCGCCGTGGTCGGCGACCCAGCGGACGATGGTGAGGCAGTCGTCCAGGCCGGCGGGGAACGCCGCTTCGGGGGCGCGGCGGTAGCCGACGGACACGACCGTGCAGCCGGTGGCCTTCGCGAGGTGGCGGGCGACGTGGTCGTGGGTGTCGAGGCTGCCGAGGAAGAACGCGCCGCCGTGGAAGTACACGACGATGCCGTGGGTGTCGGCCGCATCGGGGGTGTAGATGCGGACGGGCACTCCGTCGGCGGTGGTGTCCTCGACGGCGTGCAGGGGCAGGCGCTCGGCGAGCGGTGGCACATGGGCTTCCTCACCGGCGCGCAGGGCGGCCGGGTCGAGGGGGCCGGGCGGTGGGGCGGGCAGGGTCGCGAGGATCTTCGCGATCTCGGGGTGCAGCGTCATGGGTCAGGCCTGTGCCTCGGTGACGGGCTGCTGGGAGGCCGGCTTCTGGCCCGGGAAGACGTCGCTGACCTCGTCCTCGGTCCAGCCCTGCCGGGAGATGCGCTGCAGCTCGTCGGTGACGGGCTTGCGTTCGGCCTGGTACCGGGCGAGCGCCTCCTTGACGGAGTCGGCGTCGCGGAGGGCGTCGGCGAGGACACCGGCGTCGAGGATCGCCGAGTTCGCGCCCTGGCCCTGGTGGTGGAGCATGGAGTGGGCGGCGTCGCCGACGAGGACGACGGAGTCGGAGTGCCAGGTGTCGACGGGGTCGATGTCGTAGACGCCGCGGACGTTGACCTTGTCCATGTCGAGGCCGGCGGTGATCGCGACGATGCGCTCGTCGAAGCCGTCGACGGTGGCGAGCATGTCGTCCTTGCTGACCTGCGGTGCCCAGTTGCTGTCGGGGCACAGGGCGGTGATGTCGAAGGAGACCTGGTTGCGGTGGCGCAGCGGCAGCAGGTACACCTTGGTGCCCTTGCCGATGTACATGCGCAGGTTGTCGTCGGTGACCATGCCGTGTGCGTCGGCGATGTCGATGACGGCGCGATAGGCGCGTTCGCCGGAGAACACCGGTTCCTGCTCGCTGAACAGCTGCCGGCGGACGACGGACTTGATGCCGTCGGCGCCGACGACGAGGTCGGCTTCGACGGTGGTGCCGTTGGTGAAGGTGAGGGCGGCCTTGTCGCCGCGGTCGGTGATGGTCTCGAGCTTGTGGCCGAGTTTGACCATGCCCTCGGGCAGCACACCGACGAGGGCGTCGATGAAGTCGCCGCGGTGGATCAGGTGGGTGTTCTTCTGGTCGCCGTGGGCGGGCCAGGTGTCCTTCATGATCGGATCGTCGGTGGCGGTGAGGATCTCGAAGTAGTCACTCGGGGAGCTGACGTTCGCGATGGCGTCGAAGATCCCCCACTCGCGGAAGCGTTCCATGCTGGACGGGCGCAGGCCGATGCCGGCGCCGACCTCGCGGATCTCGGTGGCCTGTTCGTAGACGGTGACGTCGGCGCCGAGCAGGCTCAGGGCCTTGGCGGCGGCGGCGCCGGCGTAGCCTGCGCCGACGATCGCGATGGTGAGGTTCTTCAGGTCGGAGGACTGCATGAGGGTCTCTCTCTGGGTGGGCGCGGCGATGCGCCGGAGGTGTGGGGTCAGGCCTGGATGGTGAGGAAGTCGGCGGGGTTCTCGACGAACAGCTTGGTGATGGTGGCGTCGTCGAGGCCGGCTTCGCGCAGGTCCGGGATGAGGTCTTCGAACAGGTAGTTCACGGTGTGTCCCTTGACGCCGGGCCAGCCGAGTGGGCTGCAGTTGGCGTCGACGCCGGCGAGGGCCTGATCGAGGTGGCCGGCGCCCAGGAAGCGGAGGAAGTGGTCGAGGCGCTGTTGGCGGGGGCGGGCCCAGAACGGCGGGTCCTCGAGTTCGGTTTCGTAGCCGAAGGTGTCGAATCCGACGCGGCCGCCCTGCTGGGCGATCCAGGTGTCGCGGGTCTTCTCGGAGTTGACGCCGTCGTCGGCGTGCCCGAACAGCACGCGGTGCAGGGGCAGGCCTTCCTCGGTGAAGATGGCGATGGCGTTCTCGGCGTCGATCGCGAGGTGGGTGAGGATCGGGACGCCGGTCTCGAGGGCGGCGCGGGCGGCGGCGCGGTAGATGCGCTTGTCGAGGTCGGTCATCTTGCCGCCGCGGCTGACCCCGACCTTGATGACGCCGGCGCGGCTGCCGGTGTCGCCGATGCCGACGGTGATCTCGTGCACGAACTGGCGGGTCAGGTAGTCGACGTCGGCGCGTTCGAAGAACGGCAGGGCGGTGTCGCCGCCGACGAAGCCGGTGCAGGCGACGATGTGCACGCCGGTCTTGGCGGACAGTGACTTGTAGTAGTCGATGTCGCGGCCGTTGCAGATGCCGGTGACGTCGACGAAGGTGCCGCCGCCGTATTCGTGGAACTTGCGCAGCTTCGGGACGGTTTCCTCGTAGCGGACCTCGGGGGTCTTCCACCAGCGGGTGTCCAGTTCGGAGCCGGGCATGCCGTACCCGATGTGCTCGTGGATGGCGACGATGCCCAGTTCCTCGGGCGCGATCGGACCCAGGACGGTGTTCACTCTCGACACAACAATTCCCCTTCGGGACGAAGACTTCGGTGGTGGGTGGTCGGCGCTCGCGCGGGTCAGCGCACGCCCAGCAGTTGCTGCGGGTTGGCGGTGAGGATGCGCTGCACGGTGTCGTCGGCGACGCCGGCCGCGGTCAGCTGCGGCACGAAGCCGGTCAGCACGTGGCCGAAGGGGATGTCCCGGGCGGGGTGTCCCTTCGCGACGCCGGTGGCGTTGGACGACAACAGGATCCGGTGGCCGAGCCCGGCGTCGACGAGGTCGCGGACGAGGGCGGCGCGTTCGGTGTCGGAGATGTGCTCGTCGTCCTCGGTGCCGACGTGGTCGAGGGCGAGGTAGGCGCCGCGGCGGGCGATCTCGGCGGGGATCCCGGCGGTGACGGCGTCGCGGCGGTCCAGTCCGCCGACGACGATCCGGTCGGCGGCCAGGTTCTCGTCGAGGGCGATGTCGAGGTCGGCGACGGCGTCCTTGCCGTAGCGCAGCGACACGGCGACGCCGGTGTCGCGGCCGGCGCGGGCGGCGCCGCGGAACAGGCTCTCCTCGGTGGCGGTCATGCCGTCCGGGTTGGCGGCGGTGGCGACCAGGCCGGCGGGGCCGCGGCGCTCGACGCGGGGCACGACCATGCCCTCGGTGATCTCCTTGGTGAACAGGTCGGCGAACTTCTCCGCGGGCCACGGGGTGGGCGGGTTGGTCTGCGGGGTGAGGAAGTAGCCGCCGAGCAGGTTCTCCGGGCCGAGGCCGGTGGAGGCGACGATGTGCACTCCGGAAGCGCGGGAGAGGTTTTCGTAGAGGGGCACGTCGCGGCCGTGGAACATGCCGGTGGCGTCGACGAGGGTGCCGCCGCCCGCGGCGCGGAACTCGCGGAGCTTGCCGAGCAGCGTGGTGAAGATTTCGGCGCGGTCGAAGTCGATGTCGTAGGCGTGCTGGGCGCCGGGCAGCACCGAGAGCAGGGCCTCGTGGACGGCGACGATACCGAGTTCGTCGGCGGGAACCGGGCCGAGAACGGTGTGGACGGTGGGGGTCGCGGTCGCGGGGCCGGTCATCGGCACTTCCTTTCGTCGACGTCGCACGGAGACGTCCGTGGTGCGAGTCACAGTACGGATTCGGATTACACACTGTCAAATGACTTTGCGAATCGAATCGTCACTGTACCCGTCGGTAAGGCGGGTGCGCCGCTAGGATTCCTGTTCATGTCACTCCGTGCCGCGCAGAAGCAGATGACCTACGAGCTCTTCCTCACCAAGGCGCTCGAACTGTTCGGCACCAAGGGCTACGCCGCCACCACCATCGACGACATCGCCACCGCCGCGGGCTCCACCCGCACCACCTTCTACCTGCACTTCTCGTCGAAGGCCGACGTGATGAGCGCGCTGCTGACCAAGGTCGACTCGATCCTCACCGCGGCCGACGACCCGTCGCTGACCGCGGTGGTCGCGTCCGGTTCGCGCGCGCTGATCCGCCAGTGGCTCGACCGCAAACTGACCCAGTGGGACGAGATCAAGCCCTACATGACGGCCTCCTATCAGGCGGCGCACGACCCGGTCGTGGCCGCGAAGACCGAGCAGTGGTTCGAGGACGCGGTCACCGACATGACCGAAGGGTTGAACCAGGCCGTCCGGCTGGACCCGGACCGCCGGCGGATCCGGTGCGTGCTCGCCTTCGGGCAGCTCGAACACATGTCCCGGCGCTACTTCTCCATCGGCTGGCGCACCCCGCGCGAGATCTGCCTCGAGGAACTGACCGACTCGTGGTGCTATCTGCTCGGCGCCGAGGACTGAGCGGGCGGCTGCGCCGCCGGTGTGTACTTGTGGCGGTCCCAGGCGCCACAAGTACACACCGGCGCGTCAGCGCACGTCAGCGCCCGGCGTCGAAATCGGTGGCGGTGACCAGGATCTCGCGCAACCAGGCGATGAACTCGGTGTCGGCCAGGCGCGGATTCCACACCATGTCGATGCCCAGGGGCGGCACCGGCAGCGGGAATTCCTCGATGCGCAGCGGCATCTGGCGGCGCATCTGCATCGCGACCCGGTAGGTGTGGATCGCGACCCCACCGGCGCGTCCCACCAGGTGCGGCACCAGCAGGAAATCGGAGACCAGCCGGCCGATCCCGTAGGGCACCCCGGCCGCGTCCAGCGCCGCGTAGGGCGTGATGCGGTGCCGCGCGTCGTAGGTGGTGTGCGGCACCGACTCCAGCAGCTCGAGCGCCGAGGCGTCCGGGGCGGTGTCGGGATGGGCGACGACCACCCACCGGTTCTCGTAGAGCCGCTCGCGCGGATAGGGCGCGGAGAACGCCTCCGACACCAGTACCACGTCCACGCCGTCGTCGGTGAAATCGGCCGGCTGCGGCTCGACGAAGGTACGCAGCCGCACCGTCGCGTGCGGGGCGCGCTGCGCGATCAGCCGGGTCAGTTCCGGGCCGACCACGAAGGCGGTGCTGTTGGTCATCGCCAGGGTGATGGTGCGGGTGTCCCGGGCCGGGTCGAAGCGGGGGAAGTTCACCACCCGCGCGGTCTGCCGCAGCATCTCCCGCAGCGGCGCGATCAGCTCGAGAGCGCGGGGGGTGAGCGCCAGCCCACTCCCCTGCCGCACCACCAGCTCGTCGCCGATCAACCGGCGCATCCGTCCCAGGGCGTGGCTCATCGCCGGTTGCGTCATCCCGACCCGCGCGGCGGCGCGGGTGACCGAGCGTTCCTCGAGCACCGCCAGCAGCGGGACCAGCAGGTTGAGGTTGATCGCGGCCAGCCGCGCGAGGTCGGGATCGGCGGGGTGCTCCGGGGGTGGATTCACCCACATGAATCTAGCCGGACGTCGGGACCGTGCCGGGGAGCTGTCCGGTGGCCGCGGCGCGCCGCAACCGCGGAATCGGGATGCGGTGGTTGATCGCCACCGCCACCCCGGCGCCGTCCGGATGCCGCCAGTGCAGCAGCGCCGGCCCGTGCGGATCCTCGCCGGCGAGGAAGGTCGGGTCCCCGTCCACCGGCAGATGCCCGATCGCCTTGAGATGCAGCCCGAACTGTTCGGTCCAGAAGTACGGGTCGGCATCGAACTCGGGGGCGTCGTCCCCGCGCAGCAGAGCGACCGCGGCGACCCGGGCCTGCTCGATCGCGCTGTTCCACAACGGGATCCGGCGCACGATCCCGCGGACCGGCAGGTGCGCGACGTCCCCGGCGGCGACGATGCCCGGCGCGACCCGGCCGCGGGCGTCGGCGACCAGGCGGCCGTCGGTGAGCAGCCCGGAGTCCTGCAGCCACTCGACGTTGGGGATGTCCCCGATCGCGGCGACCACCAGTTCCGCGGTGACGCGGGTGCCGTCGTCGAGGGTCACCGCGCCGGCGTCGACGCCGGCGGCGGTGCCGTAGACGATCTTCACGCCGGCGGCGGTCGCGGCGGTGGTGAACACCTCGGACAGGTACCCACCGAACTGCGGGCGCATCGGTGCGGTGTCGGCGACGACGGTGACCTCGCAGCCGGCCTGCACGGCCGCGGACGCGACCTCCATGCCGAGCGGGCCGGCGCCGACGACCGCCACCGACGGACGCTCCGCGAGCCGGTCGCGCAGCAGCAGCGCGTCGTCGAGGGTGCGCAGCACCAGCGCGTCCCGGCCGAGCCGGCGGGCCCGGGTGCCGGTGGCGATCACGAGCCCGTCGAAGGGCAGGTCGCGCCCGTCGTCGAGCCGCACCGTCCGGGCGGCGACGTCCAGGCCCACCGCGGCGACGCCGAGCAGCTCGGTGGCGCCGTGCGCGGGGGCGGCGAGCTCGTGCGAGCCGCCGTCGGTGAGCAGCGCCTTCGACAGCGCCGGCCGCGAGTAGGCGGGCACCGGTTCGTCACCGACGACGGTGAGCTCCCCGTAGAACCCGGCGGTGCGCAGGCTGTCGCAGGCGGTCTGCCCGGCGATGCCGTTGCCGACCACGACGATCCGGTGCATCCCCGGGGTCTGTGCGGCACTCATGCGAGTTTGAGGGCGGCGACGGGGCACACGCGCACGGCGGCACCGGCGGTGGCGGCCCGCGGGTCGCCGTCGTCGAGATCCTCGACGTCGAGGATCAGCTCACCGTCGTCGTCGAGGTGCATCAGCTCGGGTGCGGCCTCCTCGCACAGTCCGTGGCCTTCGCAGCGGGGGCGGTCGAGGGTGATCTTCATGACGGGACAACCTCCAGGATCTCGAGTGCGTCGATGGAGCGGGTGGTGTTGCTGGGCAGCCGGATCGGGTCGGCGGCGACCAGGCGGCGGGCGTGCTTGGCCAGGGCGGCGATGACCGCGTGCGCCTCGAGCCGGGCCAGTCCCTGCCCGGCGCAGCCGTGCGGGCCGTACCCGAAGGACAGGTGGTCGACCGGGTTGCGTTCGACCCGGAAGGTGTCCGGCTCGTCGTAGTGGCGCGGGTCGCGGTTGCCGGCGCCGAGCAGCACCGCCGCCTGCGCCCCGGCCGGGATCAGGTAGCCGTCGATCTCGACGTCGCGGGTGACCGCGCGGCCCCAGGCGTGCAGCGGCGCCCAGTAGCGCAGCACCTCCGCGAACGCGGCCGGCACCAGCGTCGGGTCGGCGCGCACGAGGTCGAACTGGTCGGGGAACGCCGCGAACAGGGCGATCAGGTTGCCGATCGAGGCGATGGTGGTGTCCACCCCGGCGCCGAGATACTGGTGGATGATGTGCCCGGCGCTGCCGGCGGGGACGGCGCCGCGCGCCTCGGCGTCGAAGATGCCGCGGCCGACCGAGCCGGGGGTCAGATCCTCGGCCTGCACCTGCGAGCACCACGCGTACAGCTCACCGGCGATGGGGAAGTTCTCGGCGGTGCGCTGGTTCATGGGGCCGAGGACCTCCATGGCGGCCTGGCCCCAGCGGAGCATGTTGGCGCGGACCTCGCCGGTGAAGCCGATGAGGTCGGCGACGATCTCGAGCGGGAAGGCGCGGGCGAGGGCGTCGATGGCTTCGAACGAGCCCTTTTCCACCAGGTCGGCGACGAGCGCGTCGGCCTTGGTCTCGATGGTGGACTTGAGGCCGCGCAGGGCCCGCGGCGAGAGGTTCTCGGTGAGGGTGGCGCGCAGTTCGGTGTGGATCGGTGGGTCTGATGCCAGGGAGGTGCCCTGGAGGGCCTCGTTTGCGGCCGGGTTGAAGGCGATGCTGCGGGAGGAGAACGTCGCGGTGTCGGCGAGGGCGCCGCGGATGACGTCGTAGCGGGTCAGGGCGTAGAGGTCGTGGGCGGGCAGGTACACCACCGGGCCGAGTTCCCGCAGTTCGGCGAAGGTGGGATAGGGGTCGGTGAGGATCTCGTCGGCGAACAGGTCGAGGTCGGAGCGCGGGGGGCTGGTGGTCATGCCTCCAGTGAAGAGGCCACCGTCACATAATTCCAATTCATAAACCACATGTAAGTTCATGTGTGTGGTTCATATCTAGAGGCGCGCTGCCCGGCAGGTCGGCCGGTGACCGGCTCAGGACGTGGCGAGGGCCGGTCGCAGCTCGTCCGCGTAGAACCGGAAGAACCCGTCGACGTCCGGCCCGGCGTTCACCAGCGCCAGGTGGTCGAACCCGGCGTCCGCGTAGCCGCGGATCGTCTCCAGGTGACGGTCGGGGTCGGGGCCGTACCCGAAGCTGTCGGCGAGGTCCGACTCACGGACCGTCGAGGCGGCCGCCTCGAAGTTCACCGGATTCGGCAACTCGGCCTGCACCTTCCACCCGGCCGCCGAGAACCGGAACAGCCTGTGCGCCGACGCCAGCGCCGCCTCCTCCGTCGGCGCCCACGCCAGGGACACCTCGCCGTAGCGCGGCCCGGTGCCCCCGGCCTGCCGGTACGCGGCGATCAGCTCGGGGTCGGCTTCCGTCGCGAACAGGCCGTCGCCGAGTTCGGCGGCGGTCGTCACCGCCGGACCGCCCGACCCGGCGACCACGATCGGCGGCAGCTCGTCGGGCAGGTCGAACACCCGCGCGTCCTCGAGCCGGATGTGGCGGCCGTCGTAACTGTGGTAGCCGCCGCTCCACAACAACCGGATCACTTCGATCGATTCGCGGAGCATCTGCGTCCGGGTCGCGGCGGCCGGCCAGCCGCGCGCCACCACGTGTTCGTTGAGGTTTTCGCCGCTGCCCAGGCCCAGCACGAACCGGCCGTCGGACAGCAGCGCCGTGGTGGCCGCGGCCTGCGCGATGATCGCCGGGTGGTAGCGCAGGAACGGGCAGGTCACGCCGGTGGCCAACCCGAGGGTGGAGGTCTTCGCGGCGATCGAGCCGAGGATCGACCAGGCGAAGCCCGAATGGTTCTGGTCGTGCAGCCACGGGTGGTAGTGGTCGCTGATCTCGACGAAGTCGAAGCCGGCCTCCTCGGCGCGCACCGCCTGGCGCACCAGCTCGGTCGGTGAATACGCCTCGGCGAACAGTTTGTATCCGATCTTCACGCCCGTCTCCGTTCGTTCCCGCCGCGCGGATCCGCCGCGCACACGCTCGTCCGTGTGATGCGGCTACCCGCGGCGGCGGTCCGCGAACCCGGCACGGTCAGCGCGGTGTGAAGGTGCCGTGGAAGGGCATCGGCACGTGGTGGCGCAACCCGAGGGTCGCGACCGGGCCGGCGTCGGGACGCTCGGCGGGCAGGATCAGCACCCGGGACCGGCGCTCGGCGGCGCTGTGCTGGACGGTGAGCAGCCACCCGTCGCCCTCGGTGTCCGAGGCGGGCGCGAACAGCGGCTCGCACACCGTGTCGCCGGGGTCGCCGACGAAGCGCCGGATGGTGCCGGTGGTGTGTTCGACGGTGGCGACGGAATCGGGGTCGCCGCCGCGGACCGAGGCCTCGGCCAGGTAGGTGTGGCGGTGCGCGGTGGTGGTGCGCCGCGGGTCGAGCTGCGGGAATTCGCAGCCGCGGTCGCCGAGGACCTCGCGGGTGATGCGGCGGCCGCGCCGGTCGATGCGCAGGCGGGTGAGGATGCCGCCGAAGGCGGGTCCGGCGTTGCCGCGGTAGTCGCGCAGGTGCCCGTTCCAGTGTTCCCAGCTTTGCGTGGGATCGTGGGCGACCAGGTCGACGACCGTGGTGGTGTCGTCGTCCTCGTAGGCGTTGGTGACGTGGAAGTGGAACAGCGCGTCCTGTTCGATCTGCACGGGCCGGCCGCCGTCGCGCGGCACCAGCACCACGGTGGTGCCCTTCTCCGGCGCGAACGTCAGGGCGTGGTCCATCGGGCGCAGCCCGAGCAGCATCGACACCGGGCGGGCCACGATCAGCGGATCGACGACGAACACCAGGTGGCGTGCGGTGAGCGCGAAGTCGTGCACGAACGCCGGTTTCGGGATGGGGAACGCGGCGATCTCGGTGAACGCGCCGCGCGGGGTGCGGCGGTAGCAGCGGATCAGCGGCCGCGGGTAGAAGTCGAGGCCGAAGTTGTAGAGGTCCCCGGTGCGCGGATCGATCTTGGGGTGCGCGGAGAAGGCGCCGAGCCGTTTGAGGCGGCCGCCGAAGTCCTCGATGCCGAGGGTGTCGAGGGTGGCCGGGTCGAGGGCATGCGGTTTGCCGCCCTCCCACAGCGCGTAGAGGCGGTCGCCGTGCCGGATCGCGTTGGTGTTGGCCATGTTCGCCGGGAAGCGCAGGGCGTTGGCGAGCGGCCCGCCGCGGCGGGGGTGCCGAATCCGCGGGGCATCTCCGCGGTGCGGTTGCTGCGCCGGTAGCTGCGGGTGCGCACGTAGCGGTTGCGGAAGCGGATCTCGTCGTCGCCGATGTGCAGGCGCGAGATCATGCCGTCGCCGTCGAAGATGTGCTCGACCGGGTGGCCGGCGACGTCGAGGCGTCCCGGTCCGATGCGGTAGAGGGTGCCGCGCAGCCCGTCGGGGATGCGGCCGGTGATCTCGTCGACGGTGTAGTCGTGTTCGTGGTGCAGGGAATCCCACGGGGAGCTGCCGAGCGGTGCGGTGCGGTCGTGGACCCCGGAACCCGGTGAAACAGTCATGGAGGAAATGTCTCACCCTGAAACACTTTCTTCAATAGTGTTTCATCACAGCGGGGGTCGCTAGGATGACCCGGTGTCCCCCGACGATGTGCTGGCCGCCGCGCGATCCTTCGTGCAACGCAAGGGAATTGCGGCGCTGACCCTGGTCGCCGTCGCCCGCGAGGCGCACATCAGCCGCGCCACGATGTACCGGCGCTTCCCGTCCCGCAACGCCCTCGTCGAGGCGCTGATCGACGCCGAACTCGGCGCGCTCGAGGAGGTGGTGCGCGGCCGCGTCGACGTCGTCGACGACCCGCGCGCCACCGTCCGTGCCCTGGTGCGGGACGTGCTCGAGCATCTGGCGCGCAACGCCCCACTGCAGGCGGCGCTGCGCATCGACGGCTCGGTGCTGGTGCCGTGGCTGATCCGGCGCGGCGACTCCCGGACCCTGGTCGACATCGTCACCGACCGGGCCCTGACCCACGTGGCCGGCTCCGCGCTGGCGCCGCACCTGCACCCCGAGCCCGCGGCGGCCGTCGAGTTCATCGTCGCGGCGATCTACGCCGAGCTGTTGTCCCCGGCGCGGCACCTGACGCACGAGCAGATCGCCGACAACCTCGCCGCAGCGGTGGTGCGCTGACGCGCCGGTGTGCCGAAATGGCGGCTCCCACCGCCACAAAGGCACACCGGCGCGTCGGCGCCCCGCGTCAGCGCCGCGGGGTGCCGACCTCGCCGCGACCCCAGTGCCGGAACGCGCTGTCGCTCTCCTCGAGCCGGGCCGCGAGCACCGCGACGATCGTCTCCACCGCCCGCGGCGAGACCATCTCGTGGTGCTCGCAGTCGAGGCGGTACTGGTGGATCTCCCCGGAGACCACGTTGTGCCAGGCGGCGACCGCGGGGATCGACGCCGCCGACCGGCTCGCGGTGAAGAACAGTACGTCCCCGTCGAAGGTGTCCGGGGAATGCCGCCGGGCCGCGCGGGACGCCTCGGTCGATCCGGAGTGGATGCGCTCGAGATGCGCGGCGGTCAGGCCGGTGCTGCCGCCGAGCGACTCGTCGAGGATCGCCGCGGCCCGCTCGAAGCTCGGTTCGGGGCCGCCGTTGACCGACACACCGAGGTCGCGGAGCATGTCCTTGACCCCGACCGCCGGGGCGCCGCCGGGGGTCGCGAGGTGGCTGTCGAGCAGCGCGAGGGTGTCGACGACCTCCCCGGCGCGGCGCAGTTCCACCGCGACGGCGTGCGCGATGACCCCGCCGAGGGACCAGCCCAGCAGGTGGTACGGCCCGTGCGGCTGTACCCGCCGGATCTCCTGCACGTACCGGTGGGCGAGCGCCCGGATGGTGTCGGTGCGTCCCTCCCCGCTCAGCGTCGGCAGCTGCAGCCCGTACACCGGCCGGTGCCCGTCCAGGCGCTGCGCGAGCGGGGCGTAGGCCCAGGACAGGCCGGCCGCCGGATGCACGCAGAACAGCGCCGGGCCGGTGCCCTCGCGCAGCTGCACCAGCACCCGCAGCGCGTCGTCGACGGTCGCCGGTTCGCCCGGTTCGGTCAGGTGCGCGGCCAGGTCCGCCGCGGTCGGGTGCACGAAGATCGCCTGCAGCGGCACCCGCCGGCCCAGGCGTTCCCCGAGCGCCGGCAGCATGCGGGTGGCCAGCAGCGAGGTGCCGCCCAGGTCGAAGAACCCGTCGTCGACCGACACCCGCTCCAGGCCGAGGTGCTCGGCGAAGACCTCGGCGACGATGCGTTCGAGCTCGTTCTCCGGGGCCCGGTAGCGGCCGGTGAAGGTCCCGAAGTCCGGGGCCGGCAGCGCCCGGCGGTCGAGTTTGCCGGCCGGGGTGAGCGGGATCTCGTCGAGCACGATCACCGCCGTCGGCACCATGTGCAACGGAAGCTGCTGCGCCACATGGGCTTTAAGTTCGGCGGGGTCGGGTGCACTGTCCGGGGCGCAGCGCACGTAGGAGACGAGCACGGTCTGCCCGGACGGGGCGGTGTGCCCGACGGTGTGCGCGAAGACCACCTGCTCGTGGCTGCCGAGCGCGGCGTCGATCTCGCCGAGTTCGATGCGGAACCCGCGCACCTTGACCTGGAAGTCGGAGCGGCCCACGTACTCGAGGTCCCGCTCGTGCGTCCAGCGGACGATGTCGCCGGTGCGGTACATCCGCTGCCCCGGCACGTGCGGGTCGGCGACGAACCGGGCCGCGGTCAGATCCGGGCGGGCGTGGTAGCCGCGGGCCAGGCCCGGCCCGGCCACGTACAGTTCCCCGGCCACCCCGACCGGCACCGGCCGCAGCCGCGCGTCGAGCACCAGCGCCCGGAACCCGCGGGTGGGCCGGCCGATGGTGACCGGGTCCCCGGCGGCCAGCGGCGCACTCAGCGAGGTCATGATCGTCGCTTCCGTCGGCCCGTAGGCGTCGATGACGCGCCGGCCCGGCGCCCAGCGGGCCACCAGCTCCGGCGGGCAGGCCTCCCCGGCGACCAGCAGCACCCGCAGCGCCGGCACCGCGGCCGGATCCAGCGACGCCAGCGCGGTCGGGGTGATGAAACTGTGCGTGACCCGGTGGGTGTCGAGCACCGCGGCCAGGTCCTCCCCGCCGTACACCTCCGGCGGGACGATCACCAGGGTCGCGGCCGCCGACAGCGCCATCATCTGCTCGAACACCGACGCGTCGAAGCTCGGCGACGCCAGGTGCGAGACCCGGCCGGCCGGGTCGACCTGCAGGTGCTCGCGTTCCTCGGCGGCCAGGTCCGCCAGGCCCCGGTGGGTGACGGTCACCCCCTTCGGGCGGCCGGTGGAGCCGGAGGTGTAGATGAGATAGGCCGGGTGGTCCGGGCGCAGCGTCGCCGGCCGGTCACGGTCGGTGACGGCCGCGGCGGGCCGGGCCGCGAGCTCGCCGGCGGTGTCCGGATCGTCGAGCACGATCCACCCGACGCCGCGCGGCAGCGTGCCGCGGTGCGCGGCGGTGGTGATCCCGAGCCGGGCCGCGCTGTCGTCGAGCATGTAGGCGATCCGGTCGGTCGGATAGGCCGGATCCACCGGCACGAACGCGGCCCCCGAGCGGATGACCGCCCACACCGCGGTGACCGACTCGATCGAGCGGGTCAACGCGAGCGCGACGACCCGGTCGGGTCCGGCGCCGCGGTCGAGCAGCATTCGCGCCAGCCGGTTCGCGGCGGCGTCGAGGTCGCGGTAGGTGACGGTGCGGTCCCCGTCGACGACCGCGACCGAATCCGGGGCGGCGGCCACGGCCGCATCCAGCAGCTCGGTCCACAGCCCGGTGCCCACCCCGGCCGGGCCGTACGCCGGCACCAACGCGCGGGTCTCGTCGGCGGTGACCAGGTCGATGTCGCCGACGGGCCGGTCCGGGTCGGTGGTGAGCGCGTCGAGCAGCCGCACGAACCGGTCCGCGAACCCGGCGACGGTGGAGGCGTCGAACAGGTCGGTGGCGTACACGAACGCCGCATCCAGTCCGCCGGTGTCGGTTTCGGCGAGCAGCAGTTCCAGGTCGAAGTTGCACACCGTCGGATCCAGCTGCAGCCCGGTGACGGTCAGGTGCGGCAGTTCCAGGCTGGGGCGGGCGTTGTTCTGGAACTCGATGGACACCTGGAACAGCGGCGAGTGCGCGGTCGAGCGGACCGGGTCCACTTCCTCCACGACCCGTTCGAACGGCACGTCCGCGTGCGCGAACGCGTCCAGGTCGGCGGCGGTGACCCGGCCGAGCAGCTCCGCGAACCCGAGCCGGCCGGGCACCCGGGTGCGCAGCACCAGGGTGTTGACGAACATGCCGACCAGATCGTCGAGGGCCCGGTCGCCGCGGCCGGCGATCGGGGTGCCGACGGCGATGTCGTCGCTGCCGGACAGCCGCGCCAGCAGCACCGACAGGGCGGCGTGCACCGCCATGAACAAGGTGGTGTCGCGGCCGGCGGCGAGCCGCTGCAGCCGCGCCTGCAGCTCGGCGTCGATGTGGAACCGGACGATGTCGCCGCGGAAGGACTGCTGCGGCGGGCGCGGCCGGTCGGTGGGCAGGGTCAGCACGTCCGGCAGGCCCGCCAAGGCACGGCGCCAGTGCGCGAGCTGCGCGGCGGCGCGGGAGGTGGGATCGCCGGCGTCGCCGAGCCGCTCGTTCTGCCACAGCGCGTAGTCGGCGTACTGCACCGGCAGCGGCTGCCACGCGGGCCGCTCCCCGCGGGTGCGGGCATGGTAGGCGGTGATCAGGTCGCGGGCCAGCGGCTCGGCGGACGCCCCGTCGGCGGCGATGTGGTGGACCACCAGCACCGCGATGTGCTCGTCGCGGCCGACGGCGAACAGCCGGGCCCGCAGCGGCACGTCGACGGTGACGTCGAAGCCGGTGGCGACGAACTCGCGGATCCGGTCCAGCGCGTCCTGTTCGTCGGTGGTGACCACGTCCAGGTTCAGCGGCACGTCGTCGGCGGCGAGGATGCGCTGGCTCGGGCCGTGCGGCCCGGCCGGGTAGACGGTGCGCAGGCTCTCGTGCCGGCCGAGCACGTCGTGCAACGCCGCCCCGAGCGCGGCGACCGACAGGTGCCCGCTCAGCCGGATCCCGAGCGGAATGTTGTAGGCCGCCGAGGCGGTGTCGAACTGGTTGATGAACCACATGCGCTGCTGCGCCGGGGACAGCGGGATGCGGCCCGGGCGCGGCTGCGGCACCAGCGCCCCGGCGGCCGGGGCGGCGCCGATGTCGGCCAGGTGCGCGGCCAGGGCCCGCACGGTCGGGTTCTCGAACAGGGCGCGCACCGGGATGTCGGTGCCGAGGGTGGCGCCGAGGCGCGCGACCGCGCGGGTCGCGATCAGCGAGTTGCCGCCGATGTCGAAGAAGCTGTCGGTCACCGAGATCCGGTCGGTGCCGAGCACCGCGGCCAGTTCCGCGGCGACGATCGTCTCCAGGTCGGTGGCCGGCGCCTGGTAGGAGCCGTCGGTCGCGGTCAGGTCCGGCACCGGCAGGGCGCGGCGGTCGAGCTTGCCGACCGGGGTCAGCGGCAGCTCGTCGAGGGCGACCACACCGGCGGGCACCATGTGCGCGGGAAGCAGCTCGCCCACGTGGGTTTTCAGGGTGTCGGCGTCGACGGTGCGGCCGGGTTCGGGCAGCACGTACGCGACCAGGACGGTGTCGCCGGACGCGGCGGTGTGCCCGAGGGTCACCGCGAAGGACACATCCGGGTGGGCGGTCAGCGCCGCGTCGATCTCGCCGAGTTCGATGCGGAACCCGCGGACCTTCACCTGGAAGTCGGAGCGGCCCACGTACTCGAGTTCCCGCGCCTCGGTCCAGCGGGCGATGTCGCCGGTGCGGTACATCCGCTCACCCGGCTGCCCGTAGGGGTCGGCGACGAACCGGGCGGCGGTCAGGTCCGGGCGGGCGTGATAGCCACGGGCCAGGCCCCACCCGGCCAGGTACAGCTCGCCGGGCACCCCGACCGGCACCGGGCGCAGCGCCCGGTCGAGGATCACCGCGTGCACCCCGGGCAGCGGGCCGCCGAGGGTGAGGGGGCCGTCGACGCTCATCGGGTCGCTGATCGCCGCCATGATCGTCGTCTCGGTCGGCCCGTACGCGTTGACCAGCCGCCGGCCCGGCGCCCACGCGTCGCGCAGCTCGGGCTGCCAGGCCTCGCCGCCGACGGCGAGATCGACGAAGTCGGGGATGTCGGCGGGCCGCAGCGACGCCAGCGCCGCCGGGGTGATGAACCCGTGGGTGACCTGCTGCTCGCGCAGCACCCGGGCCAGTTCGTCGCCGCCGTACACGGTCGGGGGCACCACCACCAGGGTGGCGCCGGACCCGAACGCGCCCAGGTACTCGAAGATCGACGCGTCGAAACTCGGCGACGAGAAGTGCATGACCCGCGACCCCGGGCCGGTCGCGAAGCGGCGCCGCTGGTCGATCGCGAAGTTCTCCAGGCTGCGGTGGCTGGTCACCACGCCCTTGGGTCGGCCGGTGGAGCCGGAGGTGTAGATCAGGTAGGCGGGATGGTCGAGCCGCAGCGTCGCCGGCCGGTCGGCGTCGGTGACCGGGTCGGCGGGGGCGGTGGCGATCCGCGCGGCGAGCGCGGGATCGTCGAGCATCAGCCACGGCACCGCCTCGGGCAGCCGGTCGCGGTGCGCTGTGGTGGTCACCCCGACGGTGGCGCCGCAGTCGTCGAGCACGAACGCGATGCGCTCCGGCGGATAGTTCGGGTCGACCGGCACGAACGCCGCGCCCGTCTTGGTGATCGCCCACATCGCGGCCACCGACTCGAGGGACCGGGCGATGCCCAGGGCCACGAACGTTTCCGGGCCCACCCCGTGATCGAGCAGCACCCGCGCGGCGCGGGTGGACCATTCGTCGAGGTCCCGGTAGGTCAGCTGCCGGTCCCCGGCGGTGACCGCGATCGCGTCCGGGTGCGCGGCCGCGGTCGCGGCGAACAACTCCGGCAGGGTGCGGGTGGTGCCGCCGGCGGGGCCGCGGACCGGGGCCAGCGCGGCGTGTTCGGCGGCGGTGAGCACCCGCACCGCCGCGACCCGGGTGTCCGGATCGCCGGCGAGGATCTCGAGGACCCGTTCGATGCGGTGCGCGATGGTGGTGACCGCGTCCCGGTCGAACAGTTCCGGCAGGTACTTCATCTTCAGGTGCAGCGTCGCGTCGCTGTGCGCGACGATGCTCAGCGGATAGTGCGCCGCGTCGTGGCCGGTGATGTCGGCGACCCGCATCCCGGCGATGTCGGTGTCGGAGGTCAGCCCGGCGGAGTCGACCGGGTAGGACTCGAACACCGTCAGCGTGTCGAAGCGGGCGGCGGCCCCGACCCGCTGCTCGAGGGTGCTCAGGCGCACGTGGTGGTGGTCGAACAGGGCGGCCTGCTCGGCCTGCACCCGGTCCAGCAGCGCCCCGATCGTCTCGCCCGGCGCCGCGGTGATGCGCACCGGCACCGTGTTGATGAACAGGCCCACCATCGTTTCGACGCCGGGCACCTGCGGGGGCCGGCCGGAGACGGTCGCGCCGAACACCACGTCGGTGCGGCCGGTCAACGCGCCGAGCACCAGACCCCACGCGGTCTGCACCAGGGTGTTGAGGGTGATGCCGCGGCGCGCGGCGACCGTCTCGAGCCGGTCCGACAGGTCCGCGGTCAGGTCGACGAGCAGGTCCTCGGAGACGGCGTCGGTGGCGCCGGTGCGGTGCTCGGGGGCCAGCAGCGTCGCGTCCTCGACCCCGGCCAGGGCCCGGGTCCAGGCCTCGAGCGAGCCCTCGACGTCGCGGCCGGCGAGCCAGGCGAGGTAGTCGCCGTAGCTGTGCGGCCGGTCCAGTGCGGTGGTGTCGCCGTCGGTGGCGTACAGCACCAGCAGCTCCCGCACCAGCAGCGGGGTGGACCAGCCGTCGAGCAGGATGTGGTGGTTCGTCAACGCCAGCCGGTACCGGTCGGCGCCGGTGCGGATCACGGTGCCGCGCAGCAGCGGCGCGGTGGCGGTGTCGAAGCGGGTGCGCCGGTCGGTGGCGAGGATCCGGTCGGCGTCGCCGTCGGGGTCGTCGTGCCCGGAGACGTCCAGCACCGTCCACGGCAGTTCGACGTGCGCCGGGATCACCTGCACGAACCCGCCGGTGCCGTCGCCGGTGAACGCGGCCCGCAGATTCGGGTGCCGCCCGAGCAGCCGGGTGGCGGCGCGGCGCAACCGGTCCGGGTCGACGGTGCCGCGCAGCTCGAAGCACAGTTGCACCATGTACGCGTCGGCGGCGGCGTCGGCGCCCTGACCGGCGAGCAGCGCGTGGAACAGCAGCCCGGTCTGCAGCGGCGCCGGCGGCCACACCGTCTCGAGCGGGCCGTAGCGCTGCTCGAGCCGTTCGACGGTGTCCTGGTCCAGCCGCACCAGCGGCAGATCCGACGGGGTCAGCCCGCCGGCGTGCGGGTCGCGCACGTGATCGGCCAGCGCGGTCGCCGCCCGGGTCCACGCCGCGGTCAGGGCGGTGACGGTCGCGGTGTCGAGCAGCCCGGCCGGGAACGACCAGTGGGCGCGCAGCACCGGGCCGTCGGGGGTGTCGACGGTGACCGCGTTGATGTCCACGACGGCGGGGGCGGGCATGTCCGGGCTCTGCGCCCCGGCACGATCGAAGCCGGTGACCGGCAGCCACGGGGCGTCGCCGCCGGTGTCGACGCCGGCGGTGACCCGGCCCAGGTAGTTGAAACTCAGCTGCGGCGCCGGGTACGCGGCCAGGGCGGGCGCGGTGTCCGGGTTCAGGTAGCGCAGCAGCCCGAACCCGAGGCCCTGCCCGGGCACCGCGGCGAGCTGTTCCTTGACGGTCTTGACGGCGCGGCCGGCGGCCGGCCCGCCGCGCAGCGCGTCGTCGAGGTCCAGGCCGGTGACGTCCAGGCGCACCGGGTGGATGGTGGTGAACCAGCCGACGGTGCCGGACAGGTCGGCGCCGGGCACCGCGGCGGTGTCGCGGCCGTGCCCCTCGACGGACACCAGCACCGGCGCGGGCCCGGTGCGGGCCTGCCGCCACCCGGTGACCGCCAGCGCCAGCGCGGTGAGCAGCGCGTCGTTGACGGTGCCGTGGAAGGCCTGCGGCACCGTGGTGAGCAGCGCCTCGGTCACCGACGTCGGCAGATCCGTGCTCAGCGTGGTGACGGTCGCGGCGGTGTCGAGTTCCGGATCCAGCGGCCGCTCCCCCAGCAGCGGGTCGCCGCCGGCGAGCACCCCGCGCCAGAAGTCGAGTTCGGCGACGCGCTCGGGCCGCTGCGCCTCCTCCACCAGGGCGTGCGCCCACCGCCGCATCGAGGTGCCGGCGGCCGGTTCCAGGGGCGGGGCCGCCGGATCCAGCGCCGCCACCCAGGCCGCGGCCAGGTCGGGCACCAGGATCCGCCAGGACACCCCGTCGACGGTCAGATGGTGCAGCACCAGCAGCAGCCGCCCGGCGCCGACGGTGGCGTCGAACCACACCGCCTGCACCAGCACCCCGCCGGCCGGATCGAGCCGGTCCGCGGCGGCGTCGAGTTCGGCGCCGGCGAGCGCGAAGAAGTCGTCGCTGTCGGCGGCGGAGGTCACCGGCACCCGATGCACCAGGTCGGCGGCGTCGACGCTGCCGGGCGCCCGCACCTGCAGCGTCACCCCGGCCGGGTCGCCGTCCACGGCGGGCACGAGGCGGGCGCGCAGCATGTCGTGCTTGTCCAGCACGGCCTGCAGCACCGTGGTGACGGTGTCCGGGTCGAGACCGGCCGGCAGCCGCAGCAGCGCCGCCTGCGCGTACCGGTCCAGGTTGCCGCCGCGGTCGAGCAGCCACCGCACGATCGGGGTGGCCGGGACGTCGCCGAGACCGCCGCCGGGCAGCTCCGGCAGCGCGGTGCCGGCGGTGGCGCCGAGCGCGGTCACCGCCGCCAGCGCCGCCGGGGTCTTGTGTTCGAACACGTCGCGGGGGGTGAAGTCCAGGCCGGCGGCGCGGGCGCGGGACACCAGCTGGATCGACATGATGCTGTCGCCGCCGAGCGCGAAGAACGAATCGTCGACGCCGACGGTGTCCACGCCGAGCACCTGCGCGAACAGCTCCACGAGGCGGGTTTCGATCTCCCCGGCCGGGGCGCGGGTGCTGGTCGACAGCGCCGCGAAGTCCGGGGCCGGCAGCGCGCGGCGATCCAGCTTGCCGGTCGCGGTGGTCGGCAGCGCGTCCAGCACCACCAGCGTCGCGGGCACCATGTACGCGGCCAGATCCGCCGCGACCGTCGCCAGTGTCGCCGCGACGTCGACGTCCACGCCGGTTTCCGGGACCACGTAGCCGACCAGCCGGTCGGTGGTGGTGTCGGTGCCGGCCCGGTCGTCGTGGTGCACGACCGCGACCGCGCGGGCGATGCCCGGGCACCGCATGAGCGCCGCCTCGACCTCCCCGAGTTCGATGCGGAAGCCGCGCCACTGCACCTGGAAGTCGCTGCGGCCCAGGTACTCCACGTCGCCGGAGCGGGTGCGGCGGGCCAGGTCGCCGGTGCGGTACAGGCGGGTGCCGGGGGCGCCGTACGGGTCGGCGACGAACCGGGCCGCGGTCAGGTCCGGGCGGCCCAGGTAGCCGTGGGCGAGCTGGTCCCCGGCGACGTACAGGTCGCCGGTCACGCCGACGGGCACCGGATGCAGCCGGGCGTCGAGGATGCGCAGCCGCAGCCCCGGCACGGCGTCGCCGATGACGCTGGCGGTGGCGGCGGCCGCGGACCGCCGGTCCAGCGGCAGCGCGGTCACGTGCACCGTGGTCTCGGTGATGCCGTACATGTTCACCAGCGTCGGCGCGGTGTCCGGGTGCCGCCGGTACCAGCGTTCGAGCTGCGCCAGATCCAGGGCCTCCCCGCCGAAGATCACCCAGCGCAGCGACAGGCCGCTGTCGGCGGCGGCCCGATCCGCCTCGACCAGCTGGTAGAACGCGGTCGGGGTCTGGTTGAGCACGGTGACGTGTTCGCGGCGCAGCAACGCCAGGAACGCGTCCGGGGAGCGGGCGGTGTCGTGGTCGACGACGACGAGCCGGCCGCCGTAGGCCAGTGCCCCCCACATCTCCCACACCGAGAAGTCGAACGCGTAGGAGTGGAACATCGTCCACACGTCGTGCCGGTCGAACCGGTAGCGCGGGGCGGTGGCGTCGAGCAGCGCCACGACGGTGCGGTGCGGCACCATCACGCCCTTGGGGCGGCCGGTGGAGCCGGAGGTGTAGATGACGTAGGCGGTGTGGTCGGGGCGGCGCGGGCCGCGGCGTTCCCGCTCGCTCAGCGCGGTGTCCGGCAACGCCGCGATCTCCGCGGCGATGATCGCGTCGTCCAGCAGGATCGTGGGAATGTCGGTGCGCGGCAGCGACTCCCGGTATCCGTTGGTGGTGACCACGCACACCGGCCGGGCGTCGTCGAACATGAACGCCAGCCGCTCCGGCGGATACGCCACGTCGACCGGCAGATACGCGGCGCCGGTGTCGAGGACGGCCAGCAGCACCGCGACCAGATGGGTGGTGCGCGGCAGCGCCACCGCGACGAGCGTGCCCGGCGCGGCGCCGCGCGCGGCGAACGCGCGGGCCAGCCGGTGCACGTGGCTCGACAGCTGCCGGTAGGTGAGCTGCCCGTCGACGCCGGTGACGGCGACCGCGTCGGGGGTGGTGGCGGCGGCCCGGTCGAACAGGCCCATCAGGGTCGGCCCGGAGCCGGGGACGGGGGGCACGACCGGTTCGTGTTCGGCGGGTTCGAGCAGGTCGATGTCGCCGACGGGCACGGTCGGGTCGGTGGTGACCGCGTCGAGCAGCCGCAGGAACCGCTGCGCCAGCGCGGTGACGGTGTCGGCGTCGAACAGGGCGGTGGCGTAGGTGAACGCGGCGTCCAGGCCCGCGGGTTCGGCGACCCCGGTGGTGGGTTGCTCCCCGATCGTCAGCTGCAGGTCGAACTTGGCGACGTGCGGGTCGGCGTCGAGGGCCTCGACGGTCAGGCCGGGCAGGTCCAGGTGGGGGCGTTCGTTGTTCTGGAATTCCAGGACCACCTGGAACAGCGGGGTGTGGTCGAGGGCGCGGGCCGGGGCCAGCGCGTCGACGAGCTTCTCGAACGGCAGCTCGGTGTGCCCGAACGCGGCGAGGTCGACCTCGCGGGTGCGTTCGAGGTGGTCGGCGAAGGACAGGGCGCCGGTGACCGGGGTGCGCAGCACCAGGGTGTTGACGAACATGCCGACCAGGTCGTCGAGGGCGCGGTGGCCGCGGCCGGCGATGGGGGTGCCGATCGTGATGTCGTCGCTGCCGGAGACGCGGGCGAGCAGCACCGACAGGGCGGCGTGCACGGTCATGAACAGGGTCGCGCCGTGCCGGGCGGCCAGGTCCTGCAGGCGGCGGTGCACCTCGGCGGGGACGGTGAAGTGCACGGTGTCGCCGTGGAAGGACTGCTGCGCGGGCCGCGGCCGGTCGGTGGGCAGCGCCAGCACCTCCGGGACGCCGGCGAGGGTGCGGCGCCAGTGCTCGAGGTGCCGGGCGGCCAGCGAGTCCGGGTCGTCGAGGTCGCCGAGCAGCTCCCGCTGCCACAGGGCGTAGTCGGCGTACTGCACCGGCAGCGGTTCCCACGCGGGGGCGCTGCCGCTGCTGCGGGCCAGGTAGGCGGTCATCACGTCGCGGGCCAGCGGCGCCATGGAGGCGCCGTCGGCGGCGATGTGGTGCACGACCAGCACGAGCACGTGCTCGTCCGGGCCGGGGGTGAACAGGGCGGCGCGCAGCGGGACCTCGGTGGCGACGTCGAAACCGGCGGTGATGGTGGCGAAGATCCGGTCCGGCAGGTCGGCCGCGGCGATGGGGATCGGCTGCAGGTCCGGCATGGCCCGCTCCGGCGGCGCGATCCGCTGCACCGGGCCGCCGGCGTCGGCCGGATACCAGGTGCGCAGGCTTTCGTGGCGGGTCAGCACGTCGTGCACGGCGGTGGTCAGCGCCGCGGTGTCCAGCCGCCCGGTCAGCCGGATGGCGAGGGGAATGTTGTAGGCCGCGGAGGTGGGGTCGAACTGGTTGACGAACCACATGCGCTGCTGCGCCGGGGACAGCGGGAGCTGCTCCGGCCGCTGCCCCGCGGTGAGCGGGATGCGGGTGCTGCCGCCGTGGTCGTCGAGGATGCGGGCGGCCAGCGCCCGCACGGTCGGGGCCTCGAACAGTGCGCGGACCCCGGCGTCGGTGCCGAGCGCGGTGTTGATGCGGGCCAGCACCCGGGTGGCGAGCAGCGAGTTGCCGCCGATGTCGAAGAAGCTGTCGTCGACGGAGACCCGCTCGTGGCCGAGCACCTCGGCGACGAGTTCGGCGATGGTCGCCTCGAGCTCGGAGCTCGGCGGGTGGTAGTCGCCGCCCCCGACGGTCAGGTCCGGTATCGGTAGGGCGCGCCGGTCGAGTTTGCCGACCGGGGTCAGCGGGATCTCGTCGAGCACCACGATCGCGGCGGGCACCATGTGGGCGGGCAGCCGGCCGGCGGCGTGGACGCGCAGGGCGGCGGTGTCGACGGTGCGGCCGATGTCGGGCAGCACGTAGGACACCAGCGCGGTGTCGCCGGAGGGGGCGGTGTGGCCGAGGGTGACCGCGAAGGTCACGTCCGGGTGGGCGGCGAGCGCGGCGTCGATCTCGCCGAGTTCGATGCGGAAGCCGCGGACCTTGACCTGGAAGTCGGTGCGGCCGAGGTATTCGACGGTGCCGTCGGCGCGCCAGCGCACCACGTCGCCGGTGCGGTACATCCGTTCCCCGGGGCGGCCGTAGGGGTCGGCGACGAACCGGGCGGCGGTCAGGTCCGGGCGGCGGTGGTAGCCGCGGGCCACCCCGGGGCCGGCGATGTAGAGTTCGCCGGCCACCCCGACCGGGACCGGACGCAGCCGGTCGTCGAGGATCACCTCGTGGAAGCCGATGGCCGGGCGGCCGACGGTGACGGTTTCCCCGGGGTGCATGTCGGGGCTGACGCTGGTTTCGATGGTCGCCTCGGACGGCCCGTAGCCGTTGTACATGTGCCGGTTCGGGGCCCAGCGTGCCACCAGTTCCGGTGGGCACGCCTCCCCCGCGACGACGAGCACGTCCAGGTGGTCGAGCCCGGCCGGGTCGAGCGAGGCGAGCGCGGTCGGGGTGATGAACGCGTGGGTGACGTGTTCGTCGCGCAGGATGCGGGCCAGTTCGTCGCCGCCGTACACGGTGGGCGGGACGATCACCAGCGTCGCGCCGGCGCAGAACGCCTTGGTCAGCTCGAAGATCGACGCGTCGAAACTGGGCGAGGCCAGATGCGACACCCGCGCCCCGTGCGTGATGGAGAAGTGTTGCCGCACTTCGGCGTTGAGGTTGGTCAGGCCGCGGTGCGCGACGACGACGCCCTTGGGTCGGCCGGTGGAGCCGGAGGTGTAGATCAGGTAGGCGGGGTGGTCGAAGTGCAGCGGGGTGCGGCGGTCGGCGTCGGTGACCGGGTCCGCGGAGACGGTGGCCAGGCGGGCGCGGACCTGCGGGTCGTCGAGCACCAGCCACGGCACCGTCTCCGGCAGCGCGGCGCGGTGCGCGGCGGTGGTCAACCCGATGGTGGCGCGGCAGTCGGTGAGCATGTAGCCGATCCGCTCGGCCGGATAGGTCGGGTCGACGGGCACGAACGCGGCCCCGGACTTGGTGACCGCCCACACCGCGGCGACCGACTCGATGGACCGGGAGATACCCAGGGCGACAAATGTTTCCGGGCCGGCGCCGGCGTCGATCAGCACCCGCGCGACGCGGTTGGACCAGGCGTCGAGTTCGCCGTAGGTGACGGTGCGGCCCTCGAAGGACAACGCCACCGACTCCGGGACGATCGCGGCGACCGAGGACAGCAGTTCCGGCCACAGCTGCGGGGACACCGGCGGCAGGCCCCGCGCCGGGGCGAGGGTCGCCAGCTCGGTGGGGGTGACGATCTCGATGTCGCCGACCGGCCGGTCCGGGGCGGTGACGATCGCGGTGAGGATCCGCCGGAACCGGTCGGCGAAGGAGACGACGGTGTCCGGATCGAACAGGTCGGTGGCGTAGGTGAACGCCGCCCGCAGCCCGGCCGGCCCGTGCTCGTCGGTGGATTCGGCGATCGCCAGCTGCAGATCGAAGTGCGACAGGGCCGGTTCGAGGTCGAGCACCGTGGCGGTCAGGCCGGGCAGGGTCACCTCGGGGCGTTCGATGTCCTGGAACTCGAGCAGCACCTGGAACAGCGGCGAGTAGGCGGTCGAGCGGGGCGGATCGAGCACCTCCACGAGCCGCTCGAACGGGATGTCGGCGTGCGTGAACGCGGACAGGTCGGTGGTGCGCACCCGCTCGAGCAACGCGGTGAACGACTCCCGGTCGTCGACGCCGGTGCGCAGCACCACGGTGTTGACGAACATGCCGACCATGTCGTCGAGGGCGCGGTCGCCGCGGCCGGCCACCGGCGTGCCGACCACGATGTCGGTGGACGACGACAGCCGCGCCAGCAGCACCGACAGCGCCGCGTGCACCACCATGAACAGCGACGCGTCGTGGGTGCGGGCCAGGGTGGTCAGCGCGCGGTGGGTGTCGGCGTCGACGGTGAACGGGATGCGGGCGCCGCGCTGGCTCTGCTGCACCGGCCGCGGCCGATCCAGCGGCAGTTCCAGCAGTTCGGGTACCTCGTCGAGGGTGTCGCGCCAGAACGCCAGCTGCCGCCCGGCGGTCGAGTCGGGGTCGGTGTCGTCGCCGAGCACCGCGTGCTGCCACATCGTGTAGTCGGGATACTGCACCGGCAGCGGCGTCCACTGCGGGGCCTCGCCGACGCTGCGGGCCGTGTAGGCGGCGATGACGTCGCGGGTCAGCGGCAGCATCGAGAACCCGTCCGCGGCGATGTGGTGCACCACGAGCACCAGGATGTGTTCGTGCTCGTCGACGGTGAGCAGCCGCAGCCGCACCGGGACCTCGGCGGCCACGTCGAAACCGGCGGACACCACGGCGGTGATGTCGGGGATCGGGTCGGTCGGGTCGGTGACGGCGGCGACGGTCAGCTCGGGCAGCGCCGCGGTCGCCGGCACCACCACCTGGGTCGGCCCGTCGTCGGTGAGCGGGTAGCGGGTGCGCAGCGAATCGTGGCGCAGCGCCACGTCGGCGAGCGCGTGCCGCAGCGCGGCCACGTCGAGGGTGCCGGTCAGCCGCAGCGCGACGGCGATGTTGTAGGCCGGGGAGGCGGTGTCGAACTGGTTGATGAACCACATGCGCTGCTGCGCCGGGGACAGCGGGATCCTCTCCGGCAGTTCCACCGGCTGCAGCGGCGGCCGGGTCGGGCGCAGCGCGGTGTCGTCGCCGAGTTCGAGGCGGGCGGCCAGCGCCGCGACGGTGGGGCTGTCGAACAGGTCGCGCACCCCGATGTCGGTGCCAAGTGCCGCGGAGATCCGCGCGGCCAGGCGCATCGCGAGCAGCGAATTGCCGCCGAGATCGAGGAAGTTGTCGTGCACCCCGACCCGGTCGACGCCGAGCAGGTCCGCGAAGATCGAGGCGAGCAGTTCCTCGACGGTGCTGCGCGGGGCGGTGTGGTCGGCGGGGGTGACCGGTTCCGGGGCGGGCAGGGCGCGCCGGTCCAGTTTCCCGGTGGGGCCCACCGGCATCCGGTCCAGCACCGTGAGCTGGGCGGGCACCATGTAGTCGGGCAGGCGCCCGGCGGCGAACGTGAGCACCGCGGCGGGGTCGACGGAGCCGCCGGCGGCGGGCACGACGTAGCCGACGAGCCGGTCGTCGGCGCCGTGGTGCACGAGCACCGCGGCCTGCGCGACGTGCTCGTGGGCGCGCAGCGCGTGTTCGATCTCGCCGAGTTCGATGCGCTGGCCGCGGAGTTTGACCTGGAAGTCGCTGCGGCCGAGATAGCGCAGCGCCCCGTCGGCGCGCCAGGACACCAGATCGCCGGTGCGGTACATGCGTTCGCCGGTGCCGTAGGGGTTCGCGACGAACCGGTCGGCGGTCAGATCGGGGCGGAACGGATAGCCGCGGGCCAGCTGGATGCCGGACAGATACAGTTCGCCGACGCCGCCGACCGGCACCGGCTGCAGCCGCGCGTCCAGCACGTGCACGCGGGTGTTCCACACCGGGGTGCCGATGGGCACGTCGCCGGTGTCGGCGTCGGTGACCTGCCAGGCGGTGACGTCGACGGCCGCCTCGGTGGGCCCGTACAGGTTGTGCAGCGCCGTGGTGGGCAGCGCGGCGCGGGCGGCGCGGGCGGTGTCGGCGGGCAGCGCCTCGCCGCTGCAGAACACCAGCCGCAGCGAGCGGCAGCGGTGCGGGTCGATGGCCTCGACGAACACCGCGAGCATCGACGGCACGAAGTGCACGACGGTGACGCCGGTGTCCTCGATCAGCCGGGTCAGGTAGGCGGGGTCGCGGTGTCCGTCGGGGGCGGCGACGACCAGCCGCGCCCCGGTCTGCAGGGGCCAGAAGAACTCCCACACCGACACGTCGAAGGTGGCGGGGGTCTTCTGCAGCACGGTGTCGTCGGCGGTCAGCGGGTAGGCGTGCTGCATCCAGCGCAGCCGGTTGACGATGGCGGCGTGGGAGACCGCCACGCCCTTGGGGCGGCCGGTCGAACCGGAGGTGTACAGGACGTAGGCGAGGTCGTCGGGGCGCAGCGGCGCGGTGCGTTCGGCGTCGGTGACCGGGGTGTCCGGGTAGCCGCCGGTGTCGAGCCGGTCCAGATACACGACGGCGGAGCCGGCGGGCAGGTCGGCGTGGTCGGCGGTGGTGGTCAGCACGCAGGCCGGGGCCGCGTCGGCCAGCACGTAGCCGAGCCGGTCGGCGGGATGGTCGGGGTCGAGCGGCAGGTGCGCGGCGCCGGTCTTGCCGGCGGCGTACATGCCGACGAGCAGGTCGATCGAGCGGTGCATGGCCAGCGCCACGATGGTGCCGGGGCCGACGCCGAGGCCGATGAGGTGGCGGGCGAGGCGGTTGGCGCGGGCGTCGAACTCGGCATAGCCGAGGGTGGTGTCGCCGAACACCACGGCCGGGGCGTCGGGGCTGCGCCGGACCTGCGCGTCGAACAGGTCGACGAGGGTGCCGTCGACGCGGGGGACGTCGGTGGCGTTCCACTCGGCGAGGATCCGGGTGCGTTCGGTGGGGGTGAGCAGATCCAGGTCGCCGATCGGGACGTCGGGGGTGTCGACGGCGGCGGTGAGCAGCCGCACGAACCGGTCCGCGAACGCGGCGGCGGTGGCGCGGTCGAACAGGTCGGTGGCGTAGGACAGCGCCCCGCTGAGCGCGACCGGGCCGCCGTCGTCGCCGGGCACCTCGGACAGCAGCAGGTGCAGGTCGAATTTGGTGGTGTCGGTGGCGATCTCGCCGGCGTCGACGGTCAGCCCGGGCAGCTCGAGGTGGGCGGCCTCGTTGTTCTGGAAGGCGAGCATCACCTGGAACAGCGGCGAGTAGGCGGCGGAGCGGCCGGCGGCGACGGTGTCGACGACCAGTTCGAACGGCACGTCGGTGTGCTCGAAGCTGTCGAGATCGATCGCGCGGACCGCCTGCAGGTGCTCGGCGAAGGAGCGCCCGCCGGACACCGGGGTGCGCAGCACGACGGTGCCGACGAACATGCCGACCAGCTCGTCGAGGGCGCGGTCGCCGCGGCCGGAGACCGGGCTGCCGATGCTGATGTCGTCGCTGCCGGACAGCCGCGCGAGCAGCGCCGCCAGCGCGGCGTGCACCGTCATGAACGGGGTCGCGGCGTGGGCCTGCGCGATCGCCCCGATGCGCCGGTACAGCTCCGGGGCGATGTCGAACCGGACGGTGTCGCCGCGGAAGGACTGCTGCGGCGGCCGCGGCCGGTCGGTGGGCAGGGACAACAGTTCGGGGGCGCCGGCGAGGCGGTCGCGCCAGAACGCGAGCTGGCGGCCGGCGACCGACTCGGGATCGGCGGGGTCGCCGAGCCAGCCGCGCTGCCACAGCGCGAAGTCGGCGTACTGCACCGGCAGCGGTTCCCACGCGGGGGCGCTGCCGCTGCTGCGGGCCAGGTAGGCGGTCATCACGTCGCGGGCCAGCGGCGCCAGGGACGCACCGTCGGCGGCGATGTGGTGGGCGATCACCGCCAGGACGTGCTCGTCGTCGCCGAGTTCGAACAGCGTGACCCGCAGCGGCAGGTCGGTGGCGACGTCGAATCCGGTGGCCGCGCAGGCGGCGAGGGCGTCGTCGAGGCGGTCGGCGGGGACCGGGACCGGGTCGAGGGCGGGCACGGTGTCCGGGGACAGCACCCGCTGGACCGGGCCGTCGGCGGTGGCGGGAAACACCGTGCGCAGCGCCTCGTGGCGGGTCACCACGTCGCGGACCGCGGCCGACAGCGCCTCGACGTCGAGCCGGCCGGTCAGCCGGATCGCCATCGGGATGTTGTAGGCCGCCGACGCGGTGTCGAGCTGGTTGACGAACCACAGGCGCTGCTGCGCCGCGGACACCGGCACCGGGTCCGGGCGGGGCCCGGCGACCAGCGGCGGCCGGTCCACGGCGCCGGCGGCGTGCAGGGCCGCGGACAGGGCCCGGACCGTGGGCGACTCGAACAGCGCGCGCACCCCCAGGTCGGTGCCGAGCGCGGCGTTGATGCGGGCCAGCACCCGGGTGGCGATCAGCGAGTTGCCGCCCAGATCGAAGAAGCTGTCGTCGATCCCGACCCGGTCGAGGCCGAGCTGGTCGGTGAACACCTCGGCGACGGTGCGTTCGATGTCGGTGGTGGGGGCGGTGAACTCGGTCGCGGACGTGAACACCGGGTCGGGCAGCGCGCGGCGGTCGAGCTTGCCGACGGGGGTCAGCGGGATCCGGTCGAGCACGGTAACCGCGGCGGGCACCATGTACCCCGGCAGCCGGCGGCCGACGTGCGCGAGCAGCGCGGCGACGTCGACGGTGTGCCCGGTCTCGGGCAGCACATAGGAGGCGAGCAGGGTGTCGCCGGACGGTGCGGTGCGGCCCAGGGTGACCGCGAACGCGACGTCCTCGTGGTCGGTGAGCACCGCGTCGATCTCGCCGAGTTCGATGCGGAACCCGCGGATCTTGACCTGGAAGTCGGAGCGGCCCAGGTACTCGGCGTTCGCCCGCTCACCGTTGGAACGCCAGCGCACCACGTCGCCGGTGCGGTACATGCGGGAGCCCGGGGGGCCGTAGGGGTCGGCGACGAACCGGGTGGCGGTCAGCCCCGGCTGGTTGTGGTAGCCGCGGGTGACGTCGGGTCCCCCGATGTACAGCTCGCCGGCGAGCACGGGAGGCAACGGGTGCAACCGTTGATCGAGCAGGACCTCGTTGACTCCGCACACCGGGGTGCCGAGGGTGATCGGATTGCCCGCTCGCAGCGCGGCGATGTTCACGACCACCGTCGTCTCGGTCGGCCCGTACCCGTTGTACATGCGGCAGCGGGGCGCCCAGCGGGCCGCCAGCTCCGGGGGGCACGCCTCCCCGGCGACGATCACGACCTCCAGGTCGACCTGGGCGGGGTCGACCGAGGCCAGCGCGGCCGGGGTCGCGAACGCGTGGGTGACGCCCTGCTCGCGCCAGATCCGCGCGAGCTCGTCGCCACCGTAGACGGTGTCGGGCACGATCACGAGGGTCGCGCCGACACCGAACGCGGTCATGTACTCGAAGATCGACGCGTCGAAGCTCGGCGACGAGAAGTGCGACACCCTGGCGGTCGGCAGCGGCGCCAGCCGGTTGTGCAGCGACGCGGCCAGGTTCGACAGGCCCCGGTGCGGGACGACGACACCCTTCGGGCGGCCGGTGGAACCGGAGGTGTAGATCAGGTAGGCGGGATGGTCGACGTGCAGGTCCGCGCGGCGATCGAGGTCGGTCAGCGGCAGCGGGGACGCCGCGTCCACCCGCTCCTTGAAGTCGGGGCCGTCGAGCACCAGCCACGGCACCGTGTCGGGCAGGGTTCCGTGATGCCGGGCCGTGGTCAGCCCGAGCACGGCACCGGAGTCGGTGAGCATGTGCTCGACGCGGTCGCGCGGGTAGGAGGGGTCGACGGGCACGAACGCCGCGCCGGACTTGGCGACCGCCCAGATCGCGGCGACCGACTCGATGGAGCGGGCGATGCCCAGCGCCACGAACTTCTCCGGGCCCAGACCGGCGTCGACGAGGACCCGGGCGGCACGGTTGGACCATTCGTCGAGTTCGCGGTACGTCACGGTGCGGTCCAGGCAGGACAGTGCCACGGTGTCGGGCACGATCGCCGCGACCGAGGAGAGCAGCTCGTGCCACAGCTGCGGCGACATCGTCGGTCGTCCCCGCGCCGGGACGAGTCCGGCCAGGTCGGCGGGTGCGACGAAGTCGATGTCCCCGACCGGGACCTCCGGGTCGGTGGTGACGGCGGCGAGGATCCGGGCCCAGCGGTCGACGAGTTCGCGGATCGCGGCGGCGTCGAACACCTCGTCGGCGTAGGTGCAGTGCACCCGCAGTTCGGTGTCGCCGGGGGTGACGTGCAACGCGACGTCGACCGGGGCCGGCGGACGGCCGGGCGCGGCGTCGGTGGCGGTGGTGTTGATGGCGGGGTCGGGGTCGTCGACGCTCAGCACCACCGGCAGCACGAGATCGGCGGCCCGCTCCAGGGTTTCCGCGCTCACGTCGGCGTGAGCGAGGGCGCCGGCGACGACGTCGTGCACCCGGGCGAGGACGGTGCCGAACGACTCGGCGCCGAAGACCGGGATCCGCAGCGGCAGCACCGTGGCGCCGGAAGGCATCCCGACGACGGTGTCCTCGCTGCCGGTCAGGCGGGCGACGAGCACCGCCAGCGCGGCGTGCAACACCCGGGGCAGGTGCGCGCCGCCCCCGGCGAGGTCGGTGAGGGCGGGCAGGTCGGCGGGGATCGTCACGTCGAGTTCGGCGGTGCTCGAGCGCTGCGCGGGACGGCGCCGCAACGCGGGCAGTTCCAGCCGTTCCGGGGCGCCGGCGAGGGTGCGTTCCCAGAACGCGGCGGTGGCGGCGGCGCGGCGGACCCGCCGGCCGATCGCGGCGGACTCCGGGTGGATCCGGTCCACCGCGGTGTCGGCGGCGGCCCGCACGAATTCGTCGAGCAGCGCCACGAACCGCTCGTGGTGGATCCGCAGCTCGTCCTCGTCGTACCGGTTCGGGTTGCCGCGGAAATCGACGAACGTGCGGGCCGGAGTGCCGGACTGGTAGATGTTCACCAGCAGGTCCTCGACGGGACCGGAGGTCATGATGTGGAAGTCGCCGCGCAGCGGGCCGAGCTGGATCCGCTGGTCGAACAGCATGATGTTGATCTGCGGCCCGGCGTACCGGCTGCTGTCCCCCGCCGCCCCGGTTTCGCGGCGCACGTCCTCGAGGCTGCACCGCTGGTGCCGCAGCGCCCCGGTCAGCTCGAGCTGCACCCGGCCGACGAGGGCTTCGCGGGTGTCGTCGGGGTCGACGCGGATGTGCAACGGCACCGTATTGACGAGCATGCCGCCGGACCGCCGCACCAGCGCGGTGGTGCGCGCCGACACCGGCAGGTTGACGACCACGTCGTCGTGGCCCGTCAGACGGGTCAGGTAGGTGGCGAACGCGGCGACCAGCACCGCGCTGGAGGAGGACACGGTGCTGGTTTCGGTGGCGGTCAGATCCCGCACCAGCTCCTCGGGCAGCGCGGTGCCGGTCAGGGTGCTGTGCGCCGCGACCGGTCCGGTGCGCCGGGCCAGGGTGGTGCCGGCGTCCATGCCGGCGACCCGGCCCACCCAGTAGTCGCGGTCGGCGACGAAGCGGCTGGACTCGCGGTAGTCGCGGTCCCAGTCGTAGAGGGTGCGCAGGTCCGCGGCGCGGGCGGGTTCGGGATCGCGGCCTTCGAACGCCGCGGTGTACAACTCGGCGATGCGGTTGACCACCGTCATGGCCGCGTAGCCGTCGAGGGCGACATGGTGAATCCTGCTGTACCACAGGTAGTGCCGGTCGGCGACCTGCAGGATGGTCATGTTCACGAGCGTGTCGCGGGCCAGATCCACCGGGGTGGCGTAGTCGGCGTCCATCCAGGTCCGGGCCGCGGCGAGCGGATCGGGTTCGTCGCGGAAGTCGAGCACCGGGATGTCCTGGTGTTCCAAGGCGGGGTCGACGAACTGGTGGGGTTCGCCGTCGACGTCGATCACCCGCAGGAAGGCGGACTGGAATTCGGCGCCGGCGGTGCGGCCGGCACGCCGCAGCAGATCGATGTCGAGGTCGCCGTGCAGATCGACGTATTGGGCGATGCAGATCGGGACGTCGGGTTCCAGTTGCTGAGCGAACCAGATGGAGCGTTGCGCGGAAGATAGGGGGAAGGCTTCCGACGGCGTCTGCTGAGCGTCTCGCAACAGAAATCTCCCCTCAAGAAAGCGATTCCGGTACGGGCCTGCTCGTCCCCCGACCAATGGCAGGTCCGACCTCGTCGAATCGACGGTGGTGTTGCTCTCTCTCGTTTCGATCGTCCGCGTGCCGGTGATCGTGTCAAGGCGGAAATCCGGCGTGGACGCTCCTCAAGCTAGACCATTGCCGAACCGCAGGACGCAAAACCGGCACGGGAATTCGGGGCTCACCCGGGGTCCGAAACCGAACCGATATCCGATGCCGACATACCGAGTGCATTCTCCGTCACGTCAGCGGTTTGATATCACTATTCGATAGCGATTCGATCACCGCACGATATCCGGATACGAATTGTCTGTTCTGTAACTGGATGTAACGCGAATTCCCCGAGTGACCGGCCCCCACCCCATTATTCTCGGGCGCACCGGACAATCCCCACGCACGCCCGCGCGACCCGAAGGAGCACGAGATGCCGCGTCGCTGGACCGTTCGATCGCTCTGCACCCTGTTCGCCGCAACCGTGGCCGTCGCCCTACCCGCGCACGCGAGCGCGCAGCCGGCGCCACCCGGACTCACCCCCGACGACCTGCGCGTCACCGCCACCGCCGACTCCCCCGACGCCGCCGCAGCCGTCGACGCCCTGCTCGACGCCGCGAAGAACCCCGCCGGCATCATCGAGGACCTCCTCTACCCGCCGCGCAACACGCCCCAGCCGTTCATGGAACCGGCGCCGACCTTCGGCATCGGCTGCGGCGGCGGATTCATTCCCTACGCCATGACCACCGGGTGGGCGCAACCCGGCCCGAACGTCAACCCGGACGTCGCGATCGGGCAGCTGAAGATCTTCGTCGCCCCCACCATCCCGGTGCAGCCCGCCCGCGCCGACCTGAAGTTCGTGTGGCTGAACATGGACAACTTCCGCGGCGGCATCGAAACGCTCGACGACACAGTCAACGGCGTCCCCCAGCTGTCGAAAACCGTGAACACCGGAACCGGACCGGTCCTGTCCGCCCTGTTCGGGTCCGTGGAATACGTCAACGGCACCTTCTGCCAGGTCGTGTACACGATGGGCGGCTTCTTCGCCTGACGGCGAGGGGGGCGGCTTCTTCGCCTGACGGCGAGGGGGGCGGTTTCTCCGCCCGACGGCGACAGCGGGTGGCTTCCGCGTCCGAGAAGGACGGGGCGGGTCAGCGGATCCGCTCGGCGGCGCGGGCCACCCGCAGCAGCTCGGCACACAGTTCGGTCAGCTCTGTAGTATCCGCGCCTTCGGCGACCGCGGTCGCGACGTCCTCGGCGGCGCACCGCACCTCGAACGCCCGGTCGGCGAGCGCGACCGCTTCCTCCGCGGAGAGCACCACCGCGCCGTCGGGCAGGCCGGCCTCCCGGGTCAGGGTCCGCTGCTCGTAGGCGCGTTGCCGGCACGAGCGGCGGCAGTACCGGCGCCGACGGCCCACCCCGGCATCGGGGACCGGTCGCCCGCACCAGAGGCAGGTCTCCGGTTTGCGCTCACGTCCGGTCATGGGCCGACACCTTACCGGGGCCGGGCACGCGGCCGGTAAAATGATGCATCCCCGCTGCGCCGCGGGCTGCGGGAACGGATTCGCCCGCGTCGACGTTGTGCATACAGGACGTATCGACGCCCGGTCGTTGCTCGCCGTCCGACGGCGGCCCCCGGGCGGAGCACACAAGAGAGGACACCACCATGGCAGATCGTGTACTGCGAGGCAGCCGGCTCGGAGCGGTGAGCTACGAAACCGATCGGGACCACGATCTGGCGCCACGCCGCATCGCGCGGTACCGCTGCGACAACGGCGAGGAATTCGACGTACCGTTCGCCGACGACGCCGAGATCCCCGGTACCTGGATCTGCAAGAACGGCCTCGAAGGCACGCTCGTCGAAGGCGCCGCACCGGAGCCGAAGAAGGTCAAGCCGCCGCGGACCCACTGGGACATGCTGCTCGAGCGCCGCTCGATCGAGGAACTCGAAGAGCTGCTCAAGGAGCGCCTCGAACTGCTCAAGACCAAGCGTCGCGGAGCCTGATCACCGGCCTGAACCCGGACGACCGAAACTCCGCCGAATGCCGCCCCGTGGCACCGTCCACGCGGCGGCATTCGGCGTTTTTCCCGACGGTGTGTGAAGGCCGCGACGCGGGCACGCCACAAAACGGTCAATCGAAGGCATCATGATCGTTTCGCGTGTAATCATGAGCGCACTCCGATCGATATCGAAAGCGACGACTCGTACGTGCGAATCGGAAATTCCCGGGGGGAATTTCCCTGTTGCTGCACCAGGGAGTGACGGCCATGAACGACAACCACGCACCGGATCCGGAAGTGGAACTCGCCAGGCTGCGCGCCGAATTGGACCACGTGGACGGCCAATTGCTCGACGACGTCCGCGACCGGCTGAGCATCATCGCGCGGATCGCCGATCTCAAACAGCGCCATGCCATCCCGGTGATGCAACCGGCACGGATGCAGCAGGTCCACGAGCGCGCCGCGAACTACGCCCACCGCCACGGTCTGTCCACCGAATTTCTGCACGACCTCTACGAATTGCTGATCGACGAGGCCTGCCGGGTCGAGGACCTGCTCGTCGACGGCGACCCCCCTGCCCGCCAGCGCCTCGCCGATGTCGGCGAGAACCGGAGCTGAGGCCGCCATGCCCATCGACGCACGGCCCACCCGCACCCTGCTCGTCGACAACTACGATTCGTTCACCTACAACCTCTACAGCCTGCTCGCCGAGGTCAACGGCGTGCCGCCGACCGTGGTCACCAACGACACCCCGTGGGACCACATCGACCCCGCCCGGTTCGACAACATCGTCGTCTCCCCCGGACCCGGCCGCCCCGACCGCCCCCGCGACTTCGGGATCAGCGCCCGGGCACTGCTCGACGGCGGACTGCCCGTGCTCGGCGTCTGCCTCGGCCACCAGGGCCTGTGCCACCTGTTCGGGGCGCCGGTCGTGCGGGCCCCCGAACCGGTGCACGGACGCCTGGCCCGGATCGTGCACACCGGCACCGGGCTGTTCGCCGGGCTGCCCCCACGCTTCGCCGCGGTGCGCTATCACTCGCTGATCGTCGAGCAGGTCCCCGACGCACTCGAAGCGGTCGCCTGGACCGAGGACGGTCTGCTCATGGGGGTGGCCCACCGCACCCGACCCTTGTGGGGCGTGCAGTTCCATCCCGAGTCCATCTGCACCGAACACGGCCGCGACCTGCTCGTGAACTTCCGCGACGCCACCCCCACCCGCGGCCCCGTCGTCGTCGCCGCCCCACCACCGCTGCCCCCGCCGAAACCCCGCTATCTCATCGAAAGTCGCCGCCTCGACCGCAATCTCGACCCGCAGGCCGTGTTCGAGCGGCTCTTCGCGGACGGCCCGCACAGTTTCTGGCTCGACGGCAGCGCCGCGGCCGAACCCGGATCCCGGTTCACGGTGATGGGCGACGGCTCCGGGCCCCGCGCCGAATTCGTCACCTACAGCGTCGCCGAAACCCTGGTGCGCGAACACGCCGTCGACGGCACCGTCACCGAACACCACAGCACCTTCTTCGACCACATCGACCGGCGCCTCGCCGAACGTCCGGTCGCGCGCCGCGACGACCTGCCGTTCGCCTTCGGCCTCGGCTACGTCGGCTATCTCGGCTACGAACTGAAGGCCGACGCCGGCGCCCAGCTCGTCCACACCTCGCCCACCGCGGACGCGGCGATGGTGTTCGCCGACCGGGCCGTCGTCCTCGACCACGAAGCCGGCCACTGCTACCTGCTCGCGCTGAGCGCGCAGCCCGGCGAGCGCGCGACCACCGACTGGTTCGACCGCACCGCCGCCGCCCTGGCCGAACTCGACGACGTGACCGTGCCCGCACCCGACGCGGCGCCGCTGCTGCGCCTGGACCGCGACCACCCGATGCGGCTGCGGCACGACGGGCAGCGCTATCTCGATCTGATCGGCCAGTGCGTCGCCGAGATCCGCAGCGGCGAAACCTACGAGGTGTGCCTGACCAACATGGCCACCGTCGAACGCAGCATCGATCCGCTGCGCACCTACGAATGCCTGCGCGAGATCAGCCCCACCCCCTACAGCGCGTTGCTGCAGTTCCCGGGCATCTCGGTGCTCAGCGCGTCCCCGGAACGGTTCCTGCGGATCGACGCGGACGGTGTCGTCGAATCCAAACCGATAAAGGGCACCCGGCCCCGCGGCGCCACCGAGGCCGAGGACGAGATGCTGTGGCAGGACCTGCACTCGAGCGAGAAGGACCGCTCCGAGAACCTGATGATCGTCGACCTGGTGCGCAACGACCTGTCCCGGGTGTGCGTCCCGGGTTCGGTGCACGTGCCCAAGCTGTTCGACGTCGAAACCTACGCGGCGGTGCACCAGCTGGTGTCCACCGTGCGCGGCACCCTGCGACCGGACGTGTCCGCCGTGGACTGCGTGCGCGCGGCGTTCCCCGGCGGGTCGATGACCGGCGCCCCGAAACTGCGCACCATGGAGATCATCGACAAACTCGAGGACGGCCCCCGCGGCGTGTACTCCGGCGCCCTGGGCTATCTGTCCCCGACCGGCGCCGCCGACCTGTCGATCGTCATCCGCACCATGGTCGCCACCGACCACGAGGTGAGCTTCGGCATCGGCGGCGCCATCGTCGCTCTGTCCGACGCGGCCGACGAACTCGACGAAACCCTCGTCAAGGCGGTCGCGATGCGCCGCACCCTGTCCGAAACCCCGCCCCTCCCGGAAGATCCCGGGCGATGACCGGCGGCCCGGTGATCGTGGCCGGCGGCGCGGGCGCGGTCGGGGCACTGCTGGTGACGGCGCTGCGCGCGGACGGCGCCGAGGTGCTCATCCTCGATCCGACCCCGCCACCGGACGACGACACCGCGCTGGCCACGGACATCACCGCCCCCATCGCCCGCGCCGCCACCGCGCTGCGCGCGGCCTCCACCGTGGTGCTGGCCGTCCCCGAACCGGTGGCGCTCGCGGCGATCCCGGTCCTGGGCGGGTTGCTCGCCCCGGGCACGTTGCTCGTCGAAACCCTGTCGGTGAAATCCACGGTGCCCGCCGTGCTGCACACCCACGCCCCGCAGGTGCAGGCGGTCGGCATCAACCCGATGTTCGCGCCGTCGCTCGAACCGGCGGGCCGGCCGGTCGTGGCCGTCGCGCACCAGCGCGGACCGGCGGTGACCGGGTTCCTCGCCGATCTCACCCGCTGGGGCGCGCACGTGGTGGAACTGTCCGCCGACGAACACGACCGGGTCACCGCCGCCACCCAGGCCCTCACCCACGCCGCGATCCTCGCGTTCGGCCTGGCCCTGGATCGGCTGCGGGTCCCCGACATCGCCGCCGCGACCGCGCCGCCGCCGCACGTGCTGATGCGCTCGTTGCTCGCCCGCGTGTCCACCGGCGTGCCGGAGGTGTACCGGGACGTGCAGACCGGCAACCCCTACGCCGACGCGGCCCGGCGGGCGCTGCGGGCCGGGCTCGACGAACTCGACGCGGCCGTCGACACCGACCCGGCCGGGTTCGCGGACCTCATGGAACACGCGCGGCGGCCCCTCGGCGACCGACTCGAGCGGTACCGTGAAACCTGCGCGCAGATCTTCGCCGACCTACCACAGACGACGGACCGTCCGCCGCCCGGGGAGACAGGGGTGCCGTGATGGCTGAACCCGACATCACCTCGCTACGCGCTCAACTGCGCCCACCGTCGTTGCCCCGGCACGACCCCACCGAGCCCGTCGAGAGCAGCGTGATCCGGGCCCTGACCCGGTCCTGGGGCATCCGGGCCACCGTCAAGAAACGCGAACCCGACCTCGACGACCTGTTCGATCCGGACCGCCTCGATTTCCCCGAGGTGCTGATCGCGTTCCACACCCATCGGCGGTACCGCGAGCTCGACGAGCGGCGTCGTGCCCGGCTGCGCGCCTGGGCCTGGATCGCCTACAACAAGAACGTCGTCGACATCGAGCAGTACGTCGTGAATCCCGGATTCGCCTCCGTCACCGGCGACGCCCTGGGCATCGGACCGCACGACACCCTCGTGCTCGGGGTGATGCAGGCGATGGTCGACGAGCAGTACCACACGCTGATGCACCACAACGCGAGCGCGCTGACCCGGCGGCGGCGGGGATGGATGCTGCCGGAGTCGGTGCTGCCCCCGTCCCGGACCGTGCGCGCGCACCGGGACGCGGTCGCCCGCGCCGGTTCCCCCCGCGCCGAGGCGCTGGTGCGTCTCGCGTTCACCACCGTCGCGGAAACCTCGATCAGCGCCTACCTCGGGCTGCTCACCGAGGACGACGCGCTGCAACCGGTCAACCGGGCTACAGTGGCCCTGCACCGACGGGACGAACTGTGTCACTCGTCGCTGGCTGCGGAACTGCTCAAGATCGTCTTCGCCGAACTGGGGCGGACCGATCGGCGCGTGCTGCTCGACGCGCTGGCCGACGGCATCGTCGCGTTCACCGGCGGTGACGCCGCGACCTGGGCGGCGATCGTCGAGCACGAACGCATCCCCGGCGGCAAGGAACTGATCGCCGAAGCCGTCGCCGCCGCCGAGTCGGGGCGGGTGGTCCAGGACTGCAGCGCGATCCGGTCGCTGTGCACGGAACTCGGTGTCGCGGAGGAGCTGCACATCGACTGGTGATCTTCCGGACGGGTGTCCGCCGGCGCCGGCCGGGCGTACGGACAGTCGCTCGACCGGCGCCGGCGGGTGACCGTCAGGCGCGGCCGACGAGTCCGCGCAGCTTGCCCCACCGGTTGCGCAGACCCCACACGGTGACCTTGAGCAGCGCCTCCTGCACGATGTTGCCGCTCATCTTCGAGTCGCCGATGACGCGTTCGGTGAAGGTGATCGGCACCTCGGCGACGGTGAACCCGGCCTGCAGGGTGCGCCAGGCGAGGTCGACCTGGAAGCAGTAGCCGTGCGATTCGATCGCGTCCAGATCGAGGGTCTCGAGCACCTCGCGCCGGTAGGCGCGGTAGCCGCCGGTGATGTCGGCGATCTTCACTCCGAGGGCGAGCCGCGAGTAGAGGTTGCCGCCGCGGGAGAGCACCTCGCGGTGCCACGGCCAGTTCACGACGGTGCCGCCGGGCACGTACCGGGAGCCGAGGACCAGATCGGCGCCGGCGTCGACCTTTTCGAGCAGCAGGTGCAGCTGTTCCGGGGCGTGGCTGCCGTCGGCGTCCATCTCCACCAGCACCGTGTAGTCCCGTTCGAGACCCCACCGGAAGCCGGCGATGTAGGCGGCGCCGAGACCGTTCTTCTCGGTGCGGTGCAGCACGTGGATGCGGCCCTCGCTCGCGGCGGCCAGCTCGTCGGCGACCGCGCCGGTGCCGTCCGGGCTGCCGTCGTCGGCGATGAGCACGTGCACGTCCGGCAGCGCCGCATGCAGCCGGCCGACGATCAGGCGGATGTTCTCCCGCTCGTTGTACGTCGGAATGATGACCAGGGTCCGTGCGCTCGGCGCGCTGTGATCCCCGGCCGGCGTCGCCGCTGCCATCAATGGTCCTCCCTGTCGAAACCGGCCTGGGCCGGTGATCCTGCGGTGCCGGCGTCGGCCGGCTCGGTGCCGTGTCCGGGCTGTGGACGCGACCCCGCGGTGTTGTGTCGCCGGGCCCGCACGAGGGCGGCACCGGCGGCGGCGACGGCGCCGACGCACAGAACGAGTTCCGGGATCGGGCCGAGCCGACTAGCCAGCGTAGTCGTCGTGCGCAGCGGCACTTGCGCCACCAACACCGCGGGCTCGAACAACGGGGTCTGTTCCAGGACCGATCCGTCGGCGGCAACGATCGCGCTGACCCCGCTGGTGGCGGCCACCACGACGGTGCGGCCGTGTTCGACGGCCCGCAGCCGGGACATCGCCAGCTGCTGATAGGTCATCTCGGTGTCGCCGAAGGTGGCGTTGTTGGTGGGTACCGCCAGCAGTTGCGCGCCGGCGTCGACGGCCTCCCGCAGCGCCCGGTCGAACGCCACCTCGTAGCAGGTCGCGACCCCGATGGGGATGCCGGCCGCGTGCACGACCCCGTCGCCGTGGCCGGGCACGAAATGCCCGGCGCGGTCCGCGTATTCGGAGAACAACCGGAAGAAGGACCGGTACGGCAGGTACTCGCCGAACGGCTGGATGATCTTCTTGTCGTGCCGCTCCCCCGGCCCGGTCGCCGCGTCCCACACGATCACCGAGTTGGTGGTGGTGCCGTCGCCGTTGACGAGGACCGCACCGACGGAGATGGGCGCACCGATCGCGGCGGCCGCGGCGGTGATGTCGGCGGCGGCGTCCGGGTTGCGCAGCGGATCGATGTCCGAGGCGTTCTCCGGCCAGATCACCACGTCCGGGCGCGGTGTGGTCCCGGCGCGCACCTCGGCGGCCAGTTCCAGGGTGCGGGCGACGTGGTTGTCGAGGACCGCCTTGCGTTGCGCGTTGAAGTCCAGGCCCAGGCGCGGCACGCTGCCCTGGATCGCGGCGACCGTGATCGTGCGGTCCCCGGCGTCGGGGGCGGGCAGCAACGGCCACACCGCCGCCGCGCACAGCGGGGCCGCCACGGTCACCGCGGCGGCCCGCAGCAGCGGTCCGCGCCGCGGCGCGCTGGACCGGACGACGAGGGCGGCCACCCCGGCACCGGTGAGGGCGACCGCGAAGGACACCAGCGGGGCGCCGCCGGCCGCGGCCAGGGCGACCAGCAGCCCGTCGGGTTGCCCGAACGCCAGCCGCCCCCACGGGAATCCGCCGAACGGCACGCTCGCGCGCAGGAACTCGGTCAGCGACCAGCACGCCGCGATCCACAGCGGCGCCGCGGGCAGCGACCGCACGTGCACGACCAGCGCTCCGAACAACCCCACGAACAGGGCCTCGACCGCGGCCAGCGCCAGCCACGGCAACGGCCCGACGTACACCCCGATCCACGGCAGCAGCGGCACCAGAAAGCCCAGGCCGGCGAGGTATCCATAGCAGAACCCGGCACGTCGATGCAGCGGTTGTGCAATCAATACAGTGATCAGCAAACCGATGCCGAGCGGGGCGAGGAACCACAACGGGCGCGGCGGGAAACTCGCGAACAGCAACAGCCCGGCGAGCACCGACAGCACGGCCCGCACGGCCACCGCCCGCACCGCCCGCGCGGCCGGCCCGGTCACCGCTCGTACACGATCCGGCCGCGGTGCACGCTGCGCACCAGCACCGGATCGTCCGTGCCCGGTGCGAGATCCGGCAGCGGCGCCACCCGCGACCGCGGATCCGTCGACCACCGCTGCACGCTGTCCTTCGGGGCGCTGATCACCAACTCCCCCGCCTCCCACACCGCATACGAGGCCGGCGCCCCCGGATCGAGGGTGCCGGCCAGCCCGTCGCGGACCCCACCGGCCCGCCACGCGCCGCGGGTCGCGGCGGCGAACGCGGCGCGCGGTGAGATGCCGCTGCCCGGTGTGTGATGGTGCACGGCGGCGCGCAGCATCGGCCACGGCCGCGCCGCGGTCACCGGCGCGTCGGAGCCGAACGCGAGCGACATCCCGGTCGAGGCGATCCCGGCGAAGTTGTTCAGTCCGGCCGCCCGGTCGGCGCCGAGCCGTGTGGCGTACATCCCGCCCGGGCCACCCCACAGCGCGTCGAACATCGGCTGCATGCTCGCGATCACCCCCCACCGGCCCAACCGGGTGGCCTGCTCGACGGTGAGGGCTTCGGCGTGTTCGAGCCGGTGCCCGCGGGCGGCGACGGCGGGCCCGCCCAGCTCGTCGGCGACGGCGGCGAACGCGGCGGCCGCGGCGGCGACCGCCGCGTCCCCGATGACATGGAACCCGGCCTGGATACCGGCGGTGGTGCACGCCCGCACGTGCGCGGTGATCTCCTCGCCGGTCAGGTAGGCGGTGCCGCAGCAGTCGGGGCGATCGGCATAGGGGCCGGTCGTCCACGCGGTGTGGGAGCCGAACGCGCCGTCGACGAACAGGTCACCGCCGAGGGCGTGCGCGCCGGTGGCGGCGAGCAGCTCGGCGGCCTGCTCGGCGGTGCCGACCGCTTCCCCCCAGTAGCCGCGCACCTGCACCGGGTGGTCGGTGCCGAGCAGTTCGGTGAAGTCGTCGCGGCCGGAGATGTCGGGGCCGCCGCATTCGTGGACGGCGACGATGCCCGCCGCGGCGTAGTCGTCGAGGGCGGCGGCCCGCGCCCGGGCCCGCTGCGCCGCGGTGAGCCGGGCGCGCGCGGCGGCGCGCACCGCGTGATGCGCGGCGGCGGTGAGCGGCTGCTCGGGGTGGCAGCCGGCAAGTGCGGCCGGGTCGGCGGCAGCGCGCAGCGCGGTGGACGCGGCCGCCGAATGCGCGTCGATGCGGGTCAGGTACACGGCGCGGCCGGGGGCGGCGGCGTCGAGGTCGGCGGTGGTCGGGGCGGTCGCGTCCGGCCAGCGGCTCTCGTCCCAGCCGTGCCCCCACAGCACCGGGTCGTCGCAGCCGGCGGCGTGCTCACGCAGCCGCCGCAGCGCGTCCTCCCGGCTGGTGGCGCCGGTCAGGTCCAGCCCGGTCAGGGCCAGGCCGTGGGCGGTGACGTGCACGTGGGTGTCGACGAACGCGGGGGCGACGAAAGCGCCGTCCAGGTCGACGATCTCGGCGTCCGGGTGCAGCGCGCGGCCGGGCCGGTCGGCCCCCACCCACACGACCTGCCCGTCGGTGACGGCCATCGCGGTGGCATCGGGGGCGCCGGCGCTGTAGATACGGCCGCCGACGAGAAGCTGGGTGTGCGGTGCTGGACTCACGAGCGTCCAGTGTGCCCCGTCAGGGCCGCTGCGGGCGCTGCGGGGTCTCGACGATCTCGCCGTCGAGGATCGGCGCGGACGTCAGCCGCGGCGTGGTGTCGACGACGGTGTGCTCGACGACCTGCCCATCGACGACGGTGATGCGCTCACCGTGCCAGCTCCCGCGGGCCGCGAGGTTCGCCATCTTGCGGGCGGCGAGAACCTTGACGGCCGGGCGGAGCAACGCCCGGGTCGGCGGCAGCAGCAGCAGGATGCCCAGCACGCTGGTCAGCAGACCGGGCACCAGCACCAGGCCGGCTCCGACCCCGACGAGCGCCCCGTCGGTCAGCGCCCGATCCGGCGAGCCGCCGGCCCGCACCTTCCCGAGGTTCTGCAGCGCCCGGCGGCCCTGCGCCCCGAGGATCAGATAGCCGAGGACGCTGACACCGAGGAACAGCAGCACGGTGTACCCGGCCCCGATGGCGGAACCGAGCACCGCCAGCACCGCGATCTCGGCGACGACGTAGACGAGGAACAACAGGGGCAACATCAGGGCTCCTTCCGGGCGGCCACACCGGTGCAACGAACGGGCCGGTGAATTTGCTCCCGATCGGCCGGCACCGCGGCTCCATGATCGAATCACGGGCATGGATGCCGGTGACTGGGCGCTACTGCTGACCGCGGCGACCGCCGCCGGATGGGTCGACGCGGTGGTCGGGGGCGGCGGGCTGATCCTGCTGCCCGCGCTGCTGCTGGTGGCGCCGCACCTGACCCCGCAGGCCGCGCTGGCGACCAACAAGCTCACCGCGATCTGCGGCACCAGCGCCGCGGTGGTGACGTTCGCGCGGCGCATCCGGCTGCCGTGGAAGGTGCTGGCCCCGGGTGCGGCGGTCGCGGTGGTGTCCGCGGCGTGCGGGGCGGCCGCGGTGGCGCTGATCGACAAGGCGCTGTTCATCCCGATCGTGATGGTCGCCCTCGTCGCCGTCGCGATGATGGTGACGCTGCGGCCGCAGGTCGGCACCACCCTGGCCCGGGAACGGCCGAGCCTGCGGCGCACGCTGATCGTCGTGCTCGGTTCGGCCGCGGTGATCGGGTTCTACGACGGCATCCTCGGTCCCGGCACCGGCACCTTCCTGATCATCTCGTTCGCCACCCTGCTGGGTACCGAGTTCGTGCGGTCGGCGGCGATGGCCAAGGTGATCAATCTCGGCTCGAACCTCGGCGCGCTGGTGTTCTTCGCCGCGACCGGGCACGTGTGGTGGGCGCTGGGGCTGACGATGGCGGTGTGCAACGTCGCCGGGGCGGTGCTGGGGTCGCGGACCGCGCTGGCGCGCGGCGCCGGGTTCGTGCGGGCGGTGCTGCTGATCGTCGTGCTGGTGATGGTGGTGCGGCTCGGTTGGCAGCAATTCGGATGATCGAGTTCTACGGTGAGCGGGTGAACACCGTCGACTCCGATTTCCTCGATCTGCCGTTACGTGCGCTCGCCGAGGCGGCGCTGTCGGTGGCCCGCAGCGGCGGGGCCACCCACGCGGACCTGCGGGTGCACCGGGTGCGCAGCCAGTCGCTGGCGCTGCGGGACGGCGGGGTGCAGGCCGCGGTGGACGGCGTCGATGCCGGGCTCGCGGTGCGGGTGCTGGTCGACGGCACCTGGGGCTTCGCCTCGCACGCCGAACTGACCGCGGACACGGCCGCGGCGACGGCCCGGCAGGCGCTGGAGGTGGCGCGGACGTTGCGGCCGCTGAACCGGGATCCGGTGTTGTGGGCCGACGAACCGGTCTATCCGGACGCGGTGTGGGTCTCACGGTACGACCTCGATCCGTTCGCGGTGCCGACCGCCGACAAGGTCGCGATCCTCACCGACCTGTCGCAGCGGCTGCTCGCCGCCGACGGCGTCGACCATGTGACGGCGCACTGTGTGCAGGTCAAGGAGCAGACCTTCTACGCGGACCTGGCCGGATCGACGATCACCCAGCAGCGGGTGCGGATCCAGCCGCAGTTCGAGGCGACCACCGTCGATCAGGCGGCGGGGGTGTTCGAGACCATGCGCACCCTCGCTCCCCCGACCGGGCGGGGCTGGGAGTATCTCGCGACCGACGATCACTGGGACTGGACCGGGGAGCTGGCGGCGCTGCCGCAGTGGCTGGCGGAGAAGGCCGCGGCGCCGTCGGTGGTCGCCGGGCCGACGGATCTGGTGATCGATCCGACGAACCTGTGGCTGACCATCCACGAGTCGGTCGGGCACGCCACCGAATACGACCGGGCCGTCGGCTACGAGGCGGCGTACGCGGGCACGTCGTTCGCGACCCCGGATCTGCTGGGGTCGCTGCGCTACGGCAGCGACGTGATGCACGTGACCGCGGACCGCACCGACCCGCACGGCCTCGCGACCGTCGGCTTCGACGACGACGGGGTCGCCGCGCAGTCCTGGGACCTGGTCCGCGACGGGGTGCTCGTCGGGTTCCAGGTGGATCGGGCGTTCGCGCCGCGGCTCGGGTTGCCGCGCTCGAACGGCTGCGCCTACGCCGACTCGGCGCACCACGTGCCGATCCAGCGGATGCCGAACGTGTCGCTGCAACCGGATCCGCACGTGGATCGCTCCACCGCGGACCTGATCGCCGGCGTCGAGGACGGGCTGTACATCGTCGGCGACAAGTCCTGGTCGATCGACATGCAGCGCTACAACTTCCAGTTCACCGGCCAGCGCTTCTACCGCATCCGCGGCGGAGAACTGGCCGGTCAGGTGCGCGACGTCGCCTACCAGGGCACCACCACCGACTTCTGGGGTGCGCTCGAGGCGGTCGGGGGGCCGTCCACCTGGCGGCTCGGCGGCGCCCTGAACTGCGGCAAGGCGCAGCCCGGGCAGGTCGCGGCGGTGAGCCACGGCTGCCCGTCGGTGCTGCTGCGCGGCATCAACGTGCTCAACACCCGGACGGAGGGCGGACGATGATCGAGCCGCAGGAGCTGGTGGAGCGGGCGCTGCGCACGTCCACCGCGGACGAGACGATCGTGCTGGTGACCGAGGTGTCGGAGGCGGCGCTGCGGTGGGCGGGCAACTCGATGACCACCAACGGGGTGTCGCGGTCGCGGTCCTGGACGGTGCTGGCGATCCGGCGCGAACCGGTGACCCGCGTCGGGATCGTCACCTCGAGCAGCGTCGATCCCGGGGACGTCGGCGCGGTGGTCGCCGCGGCGCAGGCCGCCGCCGAGGACGCGGCCCCGGCGACCGACGCGATGCCGCTGCTCGACGGCCCCGGCAGCCCCGGGGACTGGGGGGACGCGTTCACCGGCACCGGCATCGCGGTGTTCGACGAGGTCATCGACGCGCTGACCGAGGGGTTCGGTGGCTCCGACCTGCTCTACGGGTTCGCGCACCACCAGGTGTGCACCACCTGGCTCGGCACCTCCACCGGGCTGCGGCGCCGGTACACCCAGCCGGAGGGCTCGATCGAGGTGCACGGCAAGCGGGGCGGGCCGACCGGTCCCGGCGCCTGGGCGGGCGCCGGCACCCGCGACTTCCGGGACGTCGACAGCACCGCCCTGCTCGTGGAGCTGGACCGGCGCCTGGACTGGGCGCGCAAGTCCGTGGAACTGCCGGCGGGCCGCTACGAGACGCTGCTGCCGCCGTCCGCGGTGGCCGACCTGATGATCTACCTGATGTGGTCGATGGAGGGCCGCGGCGCCGAGGAGGGGCACACCGCGCTGTCCCGGCCGGGCGGCACCCGGCTCGGCGAGATCCTGACCCCGCTGCCGCTGACGTTGTACTCGGATCCGGCCGCGCCGGGCCTCGAGTGCGCGCCGTTCGTCACGGCGACCGCCTCCACCGACGCGGTGTCGGTGTTCGACAACGGACTCGACACCGGCCGGGTCGACTGGATCCGGGACGGGACCGTGCACGCGCTGACCTATTCGCGGGCCGCGGCCGCCGAGTTCGGGGCGACCGTCACCGCGCCCGGCGACAACCTGCTGCTCACCGGCGGATCGGCGGCGAGCATCGACGACCTGGTGGCCTGCACCGAGCGGGGTCTGCTGCTGACCACCCTCTGGTACATGCGGGAGGTCGATCCGGCGACGCTGCTGCTGACCGGGCTGACTCGCGACGGGGTGTACCTGGTGGAGGACGGTGAGGTGGTCGCGGCGGTGAACAACTTCCGGTTCAACGAATCCCCGCTGGATCTGCTGCGGCGCGCCACCGAGGTCGGCGCCACCGAACGCACCCTGCCGCGGGAGTGGAAGGACTGGTTCACGCGCACCGCGATGCCGCCGATGCGGATCCCCGACTTCCACATGTCGTCGGTCAGCGCGGCCCGCTGACGGACCGGGCTCGGGAACCGCGCGGGTTCCCGAGCCCGGGGTCTCACGCCACCAGTTCGGCGATCTCCCGGCCGATCTCCTCCGGGGTGACCGTCGGCTCGAAGCGGCGCACCACCGCCCCGTTCGGGTCGACGAGGAACTTGGTGAAGTTCCACTTCACCGCGTCGGTGCCGATCGTCTCCGGCATCGTCTTGCTGACGTGCTCGTACAGGAACCCGTGGTCCGGCCCGAAGTCGCCGGGCGCCTCGGCGCGCAGGTGCCGGTACAGCGGATGCGCGTCGTCACCGTTGACGTCGATCTTCCCGTACACCGGGAACGTCACGTCGTAGCTGACGCGGCAGAACTCCTGGATCTCGGCGTCGGTGCCGGGTTCCTGACCGGCGAACTGGTTGCACGGGAACCCGATGATCTGCAGCTTGTCCCCGGCCTGCCGGTGCAGCGCCTCGAGTCCCTCGTACTGCGGCGTCAGCCCGCACTTGCTGGCGACGTTGACGATCAGCAGGTACTTGCCGGCGTAGCCGCTCAGGTCCTCGGTGGTGCCGTCGGCGGTGGCGACGGTGAAGCTGTGCACGCTCATGAATCGTTTCCTCGTGGTCGGGTGGATGGAACGGGGCGGGCGTGGCGACCGAACCAAGATCGCCGCCCACGGCGAGACTACGGTTCGTCGACGCTGCAGGCGAGACCGATCGTGCCGGACCGGCCGCGGCGCAGCAGGCTGGCCTTGACCAAGAGCCACCCGAGGATCCCGTACTTGCGGGCGATCGCGGCGCGGGCACGGTCGGTGCCGGCGTCGTCGAGCACGACCGCGGTGCCCGCGACCGCGGCGCTGCGCGGCCCGCCCCGCGCGTCGCACACCGCCAGGGTGATGCGCGGGTCCCGGCGCAACCGGCGCACCTTGTACGAGTCGGTCTCGGTCCACACCAGCAACCGGTCACCGTCGGCCGCGGCCCACACGGCCGTGGGCACCGCGGTGCCGTTCTTGCGGAAGGTGCTGAGCAGCACGAACTTGGCGGCGGCGAGGTCGGCGAACGACGGCCGCGTGAGATCCCCATCGGACATGACCACACCCTACGCAGGCGCGCGGGCCGCCGGGGCGCGCCGACCGGAACCGTTCTAGCCTGGACGGCATGTCCGAGTCCCGATCCGCCGTCGACGTGCACCTGCCGGGCGGTGCCCTGACCGCCGCGCAACTGCAGGCCCTCGCCGAACTCGCCCACGCCCACGGCGACGCGGAACTGCTGCTCACCGATCACGCCGGGCTGCGGATGCACGGCGACCGCGACACCCTGACCGGGTCCCTCCACGCGGCCGGGCTCACCGTGCACGGCGCCTACCGCCGCAGTGTCGTCGCCTCCCCGCTGTCCGGGCGGATCGGCGGGCTCGCCGACGTGCGCGCGATCGCCGCCGAACTGCACCGGCGGCTGCACGGCACCGCCGCGACCGCCGACCCCGTGCACGGGGTCACCGCGAGCACAGACACCGTCCTCGGCGTCGACGACGGCAGCGGCGACATCGTGGCCCTGTCCCCCGACGTGGCGGTGTGCGCGCTGCCCGACGGGTCGTGGATGCTGACCCGCGGCGGCCGCGACACCGGGGTGCGGGTCGAGACCGGCGACGTCGTCGACGTGCTGCTCGAACCCGCCGACGCTACGGCACCGGACACCGACACGGCGCCGCTGCCGACCCCACCCCCGCACCCCATCGGCTGGCTCGACCGCGCCGACGGCACCGTCGTGCTCGCCGCCGCCCTCGCCGGCGGGGTGCTCCCGGCCCGCACCGCCGAATTCCTCGCCGCCGTCGAACGCCCGGTGGTGATCACCCCGTGGCGTTCGCTGCTGCTGTGTGACCTCGACGAATGGGCCGCCGAACAGGTCGTGCGGGTCCTCGCCCCGATGGGGTTGATCTTCGACGCGGACTCCCCGCACGTGGAGTGAACCGGCCGAACCGGTCCGGACGGCGCCGGATCCGCCTACCGTAGAACGGGTGAGTCCCGATACCGCCGGCTCCGACCACGACGTCTTCGATGTGATCGTGATCGGCGGCGGCCCGGCCGGAGAGAACGCCGCACACTACGCGATCAACGGCAGCGACCGCACCGCCGCGCTGATCGAGCACGAACTCGTCGGCGGCGAATGCTCGTATTGGGCGTGCATGCCGAGCAAGGCGCTGCTGCGTCCCGGTCAGATCCTTGCCGCCGCCCGCCACATGCACGGCGTCGAGCAGAAGATCAACGCGCACGGGGTCGACGCCGCCGCGGTGCTGGCCCGCCGCGACGAGTTCACCCACCGCCGCGACGACAGCTCCCAGGTGTTGTGGGCCGACTCCGTCGGCATCGACGTGCTGCGCGGACACGCCCGCATCACCGGGGAATGCACCGTCGCCGTCGACGGGGACCGCCCCCGCACCCTCCGCGCCCGGCACGCGGTGGTGCTCGCCACCGGCTCCGTCGCGGCCGTCCCCGACATCCCCGGACTGCGCGCGGCGCTGCCGTGGACCTCGCGCGACGCCACCAACCTCGTCGAGATTCCGCGGCGGGTGCTGCTCGTCGGCGGCGGGGTGGTCGCGTGCGAGGCCGCGACGTGGCTGCGCCAGCTCGGCGTCGAGGAACTCACCGTCGCGGTGCGCGGATCACGGCTGCTGCCGCGCGTCGAACCGTTCGCGGCCGCCGCCGTCGCCGACACCTTCGGCCGCCACGCCGTCGACGTGCGGTTCGGCACCGAGATCAGCCGCGTCACCCGAGAAGACGCCCGCGACACCGGGATCGGGCGCATCCACGGCGGCCCGGCGACCGTGCAGCTCGACGACGGCACCACCGTCGAGGTCGACGAAATCGTGGTCGCCGCCGGCCGCCGCCCCGCCACCACGGACCTCGGGCTCGACGTGCTGGGCCTGGACCCGGGGGCGGCCACCCCCGTCGACGATCACCTGAACGTCACCGGGGTGGACGGCACCTGGCTGTACGCGGTCGGGGACGTCGCCGGCCGGGCCGCGCTGACGCACATGGGCAAATACCAGGCGCGGGTGTGCGGCGACGTGATCGCCGCCCGCGCCGAGGGCCGCGACCTCGATCACCCCCGCTACCGGGCGACCGCCGACCACGGGCAGGTGCCGCAGGTGATCTTCACCGAACCGGAGATCGCGTCCGTCGGGCACACCGCCGCCTCTGCCCGCGACGCCGGCCTCGACGTCGAGACCCTCGAGGTGGAGCTGGCGGTGGCCGGCTCGGCGCTGGCCCGCGACGACTTCGCCGGGCACGCCGCGCTCGTCGTCGACCGCGCCACCGACACCCTCGTCGGCGCCACCTTCGCCGGCACCGAGGTCGCCGAACTCGTGCACGCGGCGACGGTGGCGCTCGTCGGGAAGGTGCCGTTGGACACGCTCTGGCATGCGGTCCCGTCGTATCCGACGGTCAGCGAGGTGTGGTTGCGCCTGCTCGAAACCCGCCGGCCCTGACCCGCGACCCGAAGGGAGAACCCCGTGGAGCTGAGCGTCGTCGCCATCGACAAACCCGAGGACACCAACGTGATCGTCGGCCAGTCCCACTTCATCAAGACCGTCGAGGACCTGCACGAAACGCTCGCCGGATCCAGCCCGCACCTGCGGTTCGGGATCGCGTTCTGCGAAGCGTCCGGGGTGCGCCTGGTGCGGCACTCCGGCAACGACGACACGCTCACGGACCTGGCCACCCGCAACGCCCTCGCGCTCGCCGCCGGACACTGCTTCGTCGTGTTCGTCGACAACGGCTACCCGGTGAACATCCTCAACGCGATCAAGCTGGTCCCGGAGGTGTGCGGCATCTACTGCGCCACCGCCAACCCGGTCGAGATCGTCATCGCCGAAACCGATCTCGGCCGCGGCATCATCGGTGTCATCGACGGCAGCCCGCCGCTCGGGGTGGAATCCGACGCCGACGTCGCGGACCGCAAGGCGCTGTTGCGCACCATCGGCTACAAACTGTGACGGCCGGTCAGCGCGGCAGCCGCCGCCAGATCGCCCGCGGCAGCAGCCGCATCCCGAAGAACACCGGCCTCAGCAGGCCCGGCACCCACACCTCGCCGCGACCGCGGCCCAACGCCCGCACGGTCGCGTCGGCCACCTGATCCGCGGTGCTCGACAACGGCGCCGGGCTCATCCCCTCGGTCATCCGGCCGATCACGAAACCGGGCCGCACCAGCAGCAACGACACCCCGCTGCCGTGCAGGGCGTCCGCCAGCCCGGACGCGAACCCGTCCAACCCGGCCTTCGCCGACCCGTACACATAGTTGGCGCGGCGCACCCGCACCCCGGCCACCGACGAGAACACCACGATCCGGCCCGCACCCTGCGCGCGCAGCCGCGTCGCGAGCCGGGTCAGCAGCGCGACCTGCGCGACATAGTCGGTGTGCACGACCGCGACCGCATGCGCGGCGTCGGTTTCGGCGCGGGACTGGTCGCCGAGGATCCCGAAGGCGAGCACCGCCACGTCGATCGGCCCGTGCGCCGCGGTGATCTGCGCGAGCACCCGCTCGTGGCTGTCGAGATCGTCGGCGTCGAACTCGACGGTGTGCACCGCGCTCGCGCCCGCCGCCAGCACCGCCTCCCGGGGTTCGTGCAGGTCGCCGGCGCGGCGCGCGGCGAGGATCACGGTGCGGCCGGGGGCCAGCCGGCGGGCCACCTCGAGTCCGATCTCGCTGCGGCCCCCGAAGATCACGATGCTTCCCTGCGCGATGGTCATGGCTGCCAGTGTTCCGTGACCGCCGTGCGCGGGTGTGGTCGGGGCCGGTGCCCGGGACAGGGCGGGCGCTCTAGGCTCGCGGGTATGGCCCGTACCCCGGACGCGCTCGGCGAGCGCGCACTGCAGTTCCTGTCCGAATACCACCTCGGCACCCTCACGACGCTGCGCAAGGACGGCACCCCGCACGTCGTGGCGGTCGGGTTCACCTGGGATCCGCAGGCCCGGGTGGTGCGGGTGATCACCAACGCCGGCTCGCAGAAGGCCCTGAACGCCGACCGGGGCGGCTACGCCGCGGTGTCGCAGGTCGACGGCGGGCGTTGGCTCACCCTGGAGGGCTCGGCGCGGGTGTGCAGCGACGTCGCCGCGGTCGCCGAGGGGGTCGACCGCTACACCCGGCGGTACCGGCCGCCGCGGGAGAACCCGACTCGCGTGGTCGTCGAGATCGCCGTGGACCGGGTGATGGGGTCGGTGCTGGACTGATCCCGGTGCTGGACCGACCCACATCGGCGTTTCCGTCCCCTACCTGCCCCCGGTTGTTCCGAGCGAGCGGTACATTCGGTCGATCTGAGGAGACGAACGGTACATTCGCTCGGGTCAGGTGGGGTTGCCTCGCCGCGTGAGGCGCCCGAGCAGGGTGTTCGACCACGGCCGATAGCGGGTGTTGTGGAAGGTGTCCACCAGCCAGGTGCCGTCCCGCCGGACCAGGACGAAGGTCACCGAGGAGCGGCGCTTCGCGGTCGGGACGGTGCGCCGCTTCTGCCAGGACATGACGATTCCGCCGCGTTCGCACGCGACCGCGACGTCGGGAGCGGGGAAACGCACGTCGCGACGTTCGGTCACCATGCGGGAATTGCGCATGATGCCCGCGAACAGTGCGCGGTGACCGTCGGCGATGGCTCTGCGTCCGCTCATGCGGGTGCCGTCGAAGGCCGTGTAGTCGGCGTCGGCGGTGAAGGCCTGCGCGTAGGACTCGGGATTTCCTTCTTCCCAGGCAGCCGCGACGCGTGCCAGTGCCCGGTCCACACCGACGGTGTCGTGGGTCGATGCAGTCATCTCACCCTCCTTCGATTCAGTGCGGTATATAGTTTAGAACACTGAAATAATTTGGGGTAGGCATGACGAACGAACCGATCACACCCGGCGACCTCCTCGGCCGGGATTTCGCGACGGCCGTGGTGATGTTCCACGAGGCCGTCGCGCACCGACTCGGCCTGACCGCCACCGACAATCGGGCCCTGGACGTGCTGTCCCGGTCCGGGCCGACCACCGCCGGGGATCTGGCCCGGGCCCTGCACCTGACCCCGGGGGCGGTGACCGGCATCGCGGACCGACTGGCCGCCGCCGGCTACGTCACCCGCGTCCCCGACACCACCGACCGGCGCCGCATCCTCCTGGTCGTCGCCGCCGACCGGATGGCAGCACGCCTGCAGCCCCTCTACGAGCCGTTCGCGCGCGATGTCGCGGAACTGTTCGCCGCCCACAGCGACGACCAGCAGGCGGCGATCACCGCGTTCCTCACCGATGTCACCCGGACCCTGCGCGCCCACACCGAGCGGGTCACCGCTCCGGACGGCCGATAACCGCGCCCGGAACCGGTGTCGACCCACCCCGAGTCCGAGCGAACGGTACATTCGGTCGGTCTGAGGAGACGAAGGGTACATTCGTTCGGAAACGAGCGGCCGCTCAGCCCGGCAGCACCGTCAACCCGTGCGGCCGGCGGTTCACCGGCTCGCAGCCGTCGGCGGTGACCACCACGATGTCCTCGATGCGGGCGCCCCACTCGCCGCGGAAGTAGATGCCCGGCTCGATGCTGAACGCCATCCCCGGCCGCAGTTCGTCGGTGTTCCCGCCGACGATGTACGGCTCCTCGTGCACCGACAGGCCGATGCCGTGCCCGGTGCGGTGCACGAACACCTCCCCCAGCCCCTGCGCCGCCAGCAGATCCCGCGCCGCGGCATCCACCGACTCGGCGGTCACCCCGGGCTTGACCGCGTCGACCGCGGCCTGCTGCGCCTCCTCGAGCAACGCGATCTTCGCGGCCACATCGGGATCCGGTTCGCCGAGGCTGTAGGTGCGGGTCGAATCGGAGTTGTAGCCGGGTTCGACCGGACCGCCGATGTCGATCACCACGATGTCCCCGGACTCGAGCACCCGATCGGACACCTCGTGGTGCGGGTCGGCGCCGTGCGGACCCGACCCGACGATGACGAACGCCGCCGCGGTGTGGCCCTCCTCGAGGATCGCTGCGGAGATGTCCGCGGCCACCTCCGCCTCGGTGCGGCCGGGCCGCAGCCACTCACCCATCCGGGCGTGCACCCGGTCGATCGCGGCACCGGCCCGCCGCAGCGCCTCGATCTCGTCGTCGTCCTTGATCATCCGCAGCTCCCGCAGCACATCGGTGGCCAGCACCGGCACCGACCCGAACAACCCGGCCAGCGGCACCAGGTGCAGCGCCGGCATCGCATCGGTCACCGCGGTGCGCGCGGCGCCCGGCAGCAGCGCCGCCACCAGTTCGTAGGGGTTCTGCCCGTCCACCCAGTCCCGCACCGGCACCGACAGTTCCTCGACCGCCGAATCGTTCAGCGACGCCAGCTCCAGACGCGGCACCACCACCGTCGCCGCGCTGCCGTCGGTGGGGATCACCAGACAGGTGAGCCGTTCGAAGGATTCGGCGCGGGACCCGAGCAGGTACCGCAGGTCCGGTCCGGGCGTCACGAGCAGCGCATCGAGACCGGCGGCGGCACCGAGCTCGGCTGCGCGGGTGAGACGTTCGGCGTAACGGGCGGCGGGAAATCGGGATGCGGCAGCACTCATGGGCATCAGCGTAGTGCGAGTCGGGGATGGCAGGATGTGGACCGTGACGACTCCTGTGACGGCCCCGGACGGCGACACCGGGCGGCGCCCGCTGCTGCTGCTCGACGGGGCGAGCCTGTGGTTCCGCGCCTACTATGCGCTGCCCGACTCGATCACCGCCCCCGACGGGCGTCCCGTCAACGCGGTGCGCGGCTTCACCGACATGCTGGCCTCGCTGATCACCCGGTACCGGCCGCACCGGCTCGTGGTGTGCCTGGACCTGGACTGGCGTCCGGCGTTCCGGGTCGCGGCGGTGCCCAGTTACAAGGCGCACCGGGTCGCGGCCGGCTCGGACGGCACCGTCGAGGAGGTTCCCGACACCCTGACCCCGCAGGTACCGATGATCCTGGACGTGCTGGCCGCCGCCGGAATCGCCACCGGCGGCGCCGCCGGGTTCGAGGCCGACGACGTGCTCGGCACCCTCGCCGCCCGGGAAACCACCGACCCGGTCGTCGTGGTCAGCGGCGACCGCGACCTGCTGCAGGTCGTCGCCGACGACCCGGTCCCGGTGCGGGTGCTCTACGCCGGGCGCGGACTGGCGAAGGCCGAACTGTTCGGGCCCACCGAGGTCGCCGACCGGTACGGGGTGCCCGCCGAGCGGGCCGGCGCCGCCTACGCCGAACTGGCGTTGCTGCGCGGCGACCCGTCCGACGGGCTGCCCGGCGTCAAGGGCATCGGCGAGAAGACCGCGTCGGGCCTGCTGCTGCTGTACGGATCGCTCGACGGGATGCGGGCGTCCGCGGCCGATCCGGAATCGGGCATGGCCAAGGGCATGCGCGCCAAACTCGCCGCGGCCGCAGACTATCTGGATGCGGCACTGCCCGTGGTGCGGGTCGCGCGCGACGCCCCGGTGCAGCTGTCCGGTGCCGACACCCTGCCCGCGGCGCCCGTCGACGCGCCGGCGCTGGCGGCGCTGGCCGACACGCTCGGGATCGGACGGTCCGTCACGACGCTGACCACGGCACTGGCCGCGGCCGCGGGCTGACCGGACCGTCCGCTCCGATCGGTTTGGGGCCGGTCAGTTGGGGCGGCTGACCTCGTAGGTGCCCTCGTCGTCGGTGAAGGTCAGGGTGACCGAACGATGCTGCCCGTCGACGGTGACGGTGCATTCGAAGCTGTTGCCCGCCTCGACCTTCTGGCCGTCGGGGCAGGACACGTCGTCGACGGCGGTGGCGCCGTAGGACTGGGTCAGCACCTTCGCGACCCCGGCCTCGGCGGCCGCGGAATCGAGGGTCTTCGACCCGAGGGAGGTGGCGACGAGGACCCCGACGATCGCGAGGATCAGCACCAGGGCCAGCGCCCCGAGACCGAGGATCAGCGGCTTCTTCGACTTCGGTGGCTGCTGACCGGCCTGGGCCGGCGCCCACTGCGGCTGCTGACCCGGCTGGGGTTGGCCCGGTTGCGGCTGGCCCCAGGGCTGCTGACCGGCCGCGGGCTGTCCCCACTGCGGCTGCTGACCGGGCTGCGGGGGCTGTCCCCACTGCGGCTGCGCCGTTCCCCACTGCTGCTGCGGTTGTCCCCACTGCTGGCCGGCGGCGGGAGCGCCCTGCCCCCACTGCTGACCCGGTTGCGGGTGCGGTTGCCCCCACTGCTGCTGGGGCTGGGCGGGCTGCTGACCCCACTGGGGTGCGGCGGCGGCCGGCTGACCCCACGGCTGCTGTCCGGGCGCCGGCTGCTGGCCCCACGCCTGGCCGGTCTGGCCCCACTGCGGCTGAGCCTGACCGCCCTGCGCACCGGCGGCCCCACCCGGACCGGGCTGCGGGCCCCACTGCGGGGCCTGCCCGGCGGGCGAGTGACCGGCGGACGAGGCGTCGAACGCCTGCGTCGGCTCCGCACCCGGGGCGGCGCTGCCGGGGCGCGCCCACTGCTGGGTCGGTTCCTGACCGGCCGCGTTTCCGGACTGGTCCTGGGGTTCGTTCGGCCCGCTCATCGTCGCCTCCCACTCACCTTCACTTCGTTGATCCACTTCGCGCCCATCCACCGCGTGGAAGCCGTGCCGCAGCGCGAATCAAACCACATCCGGCCGTGACGGTGTCCGCCGAGCCGAACCGCAACGCCCTGCCGCCCAGGCAATCACCCCGCCGGGGCGATCACACCGCGTCCACGTCGACGACCCCGCGCCGGATCGCGGCGACGGCCCGACCCGCCGTCTTCACGATCTCCGGGTCCTGCGCGCACGTGCGGATCTGATCGAGCAGATCGATCACCTGCCGGCACCAGCGCACGAAATCGCCGGCCGACAGGTCCCGGCTGCCGCCCCCGGCGGCGAGCAGCGCCTCGGCCAGCGACTGGGTGTTCACCCACGTGTACAGCGCCGCGACGAACCCGAGATCCGGTTCGCGCGTCGGCGGCAGCTTGTGCCGCACCTCGTCGGCGCGCAGCCCGTCGCACAACCGCACGGTCTCGGCGAGCGCGCGGCGCACCGGTTCGGTCGGGCCGCGCATCACCTCGCCGCCGCCTTCGATCCGCGACTCGTACACCACCGCCGACACCACCGCGGCGAGCTCCGCCGGGGACAACCCCGCCCACACCCGCTTGCGCAGGCATTCGGCGACGAGCAGATCGGCCTCGCCGTAGATGCGGGCCAGCCGCTCCCCCGCCTCGGTGGTCTCCGGGTCCGGTCCGGCGGTCAGGTAGCCGCGTTCGGTGAGCAGCGCGACGATCCGCTCGAACGTACGGGCCAGCGAGTTCGTCGTCGCCGCGACCTTCTGCCGCTGCTGGGCCAGTTCCCGCGCCAGCCGGTTGTAGCGGTCCCCGACCCGGGCGAGCTTCTCCAGTTCGGGGTCCTTGCGGGCCGGGTGCTGCCGCAGCCGGCGCCGCAACGCGTCGATCTCCCGGGTGGCGCCGCCGGTCTTGGTGCGCTTCGGGCGGCGCGGCACCGGGATGCCCGTCGACCGCAGCGACGACGCGAGATCGCGCCGTCCCCGCCCGGTGCGGTGGTTGACGTGCCGCGGCAACCGCAACCGGCCCACCACCTGCGCGGGCGCCGGGAAGTCCGCGGCCGACAACCGGCCGGACCAGGCGTCGGCGGTGACCACCAGCGGGCGCGGCTCGTCCACGCTCTGGTCGGGTTCGATCACCACGGCCAGTCCCGCGCGGCGCCCGCCGGGCACCGCGACGATGTCGCCGCGCCGCAACGCCAGCAGCGATTCGACGGCCGCCCGCCGCCGGTCCTGCCGGCCCTGCCGTTCCCGGGCCCGCTCCAGGTCGGTCAGCTGCGCCCGCAGCCGCAGGTAGTCGAGGATGTCGCTGTCGTCGCCGCCGAGCCGGTCCCGCAGCTCCGCCAGGGCCGCCTCGTTGCGTTCGATGCCGCGGGTCAGGCCCACCACCGACTTGTCGGCCTGGAACTGGGCGAACGACATCTCCAGCAGGGCCCGCGACCGGGTGATCCCGACCGCGTCGATGAGGTTGACGGCCATGTTGTAGGACGGGCGGAACGAGCTGCGCAGCGGGAAGGTGCGGGTGGAGGCGAGCCCGGCGACGGCGGCCGGTTCCACCCCGGGCTGCCACAGCACCACCGCGTGCCCCTCGACGTCGATGCCGCGCCGCCCGGCCCGGCCGGTGAGCTGCGTGTACTCGCCGGGGGTCAGTTCGGCGTGGGTTTCCCCGTTGTACTTGACCAGGCGTTCGAGGACGACGGTGCGGGCCGGCATGTTGATGCCGAGCGCGAGGGTTTCGGTGGCGAACACCGCCCGCACCAGCCCGCGCACGAACAGGTCCTCGACGGTGTGCCGGAACGCGGGCAGCATGCCCGCGTGGTGCGCGGCGATGCCGCGTTCGAGGGCGAGGCGCCACTGCGAGAAGCCGAGCACCTCGAGGTCGGCGCGCGGCAGGTCGCGGGTGTGTTCGTCGACGATCGCCCGGATCCGGGCGGCTTCCTCGTCGGAGGTGAGCCGGATGCCGCCGCGCAGGCACTGGGCGACCGCGGCGTCGCAGCCGGCACGGCTGAAGACGAAGGTGATCGCCGGGAGCAGCCCCTCGCGGTCCAGGCGGGAGATGACCTCGGGTCGTGGGAGCGGCCGGAAGGCGCCGGGGCCGCGGCCCCGGTCCCAGGCGTCGGCGCGGTCGAGCGTCAGCCGGCGGCGCACCTGCGAGAGCAGTTCGGGGTTGACCACGACGCTGCGGCGGCCGCCGTCGTCGGGGTGGGCGCGCCGGTCGAACAGGTCGTAGATGCGGGGGCCGACCATCATGTGCTGGTGCAGCGGGATCGGCCGCACCTCGTCGACGACGACGGTGGTGTCGCCGCGCACGGTGGTGATCCAGTCCCCGAACTCCTCGGCGTTGGACACGGTCGCGGACAGGCTGACCAGCCGGACGTCCTCGGGCAGGTGCAGGATGACCTCTTCCCACACGGCGCCGCGGAACCGGTCGGCGAGGAAGTGCACCTCGTCCATCACCACGTAGGTCAGCCCGATGAGGCTGGTCGAGGACGCGTAGATCATGTTGCGCAGCACTTCGGTGGTCATCACCACCACCGGCGCGTTCGGGTTGATCGACTGGTCGCCGGTGAGCAACCCGACCGCGTCCTTGCCGTGGCGGGCGCACAGGTCCGCGTACTTCTGGTTGCTCAGCGCCTTGATCGGGGTGGTGTAGAAGCACTTGCCGCCGCCGTGCAACGCCAGGTACACCGCGAACTCCCCGACCACGGTCTTCCCGGCGCCGGTGGGCGCGCACACCAGCACCGAGTGGCCGCCGTCGAGGGCGTGGCAGGCCTGCACCTGGAACGGGTCGAGGGGGAACGGCAGCGCCGCGGCGAAGGCGGTGAGCCGATCGGGCGTGGCGGCCGGGGCCGGCTGATCGGTCACAGCGTGTCGGAGTAGTCGGGGTGCGTCGGGGTGGGGCGCTCGACCGGGGTGGGCGCGGCGATCGGGGAGCTCTCGTCGTCGTCGAGATCGGCCCAGCCGTCCTCGCGGTCGCGGCGGGCGCGGCGCTTGTCGTTGATCCGGGCGATCTGGATGGCGATCTCGAGCAGCAGCGTCAGCGCCGCGGCCAGCGCGATCATCGAGAACGGATCCTGGCCGGGGGTCGCGACGGCCGCGAACACGAACATCGCCATGATCAGGCCCCGTCGCCAGGACTTGAGCTTGGCGTAGGACAGCACCCCGACGGCGTTGAGCGCGACGATCACCAGCGGGATCTCGAAGGACACCCCGAAGATGACCAGCAGGTTGATCATGAATCCGAAGTATTCGGATCCGGACAGGGCGGTGACCTGCACGTCGTTGCCGACGGTGAGCAGGAACGACAGGGCGTGGGTGACGACCAGGTACGCCAGCACCGCGCCGGTGACGAACAGCGCGGCGCCGGAGACGACGAACCCGATGGCGTAGCGGCGTTCCTTCGCGTACAGGCCGGGGGTGATGAACGCCCACAGCTGGTACAGCCAGATCGGGCAGGCCATCACGACGCCGGCGGTCGCGGCGACCTTCAGTCGCAGCATGAACTGTTCGAACGGGCCGGTGGCGAGCAGGTGACAGCCGCCGTCGGCGCTGATGTCGGCGCGCGAGGACGCCGGCAGCGAGCAGTAGGGGTCGAGCAGGATCGAGCCGAGGCTGGGCAGGCCGAACAGGTTGCGGCTGTACCAGACGAACCCGAGGACGGTGGTGACCAGCACCGCGGCGAGCGCGATCAGCAGACGGGTGCGCAGTTCGTACAGATGTTCGACCAGCGACATGGTGCCGTCGGGATTGGTCTTGCGCCGGCTGCGGCGCGGATCGAACGGGATGCGCACGTGCGGTTCTCAGCTCCTGTCGAAGCCCCCGGATCAGCGGAGGACCGGGGCACCCGTCGCGGATGCCCCGGTGGGGTGGTCGATGGTCAGGCCGACCGCGGGTGGGTCTGCGTCGGGTCGGTGACGGTCGCGTCCACGGACTGGGCGGGGGGCTGACCGGCGGGCAGCGAGTTCGGAGCCTGCTGCGGCGGCGCCGGACGGGCGTCGTCGTTCTGCATCTCCTTGACCTCGCTCTTGAAGATGCGCAGCGACCGGCCGAGACCGCGCGCGGCGTCCGGAAGCTTCTTCGAGCCGAACAGGATGACGACGACGATCGCGACGATGGCCCAGTGCCACGGGCTCATTGCACCCATTATCTACCTCCACAGATGGTGTGCTGCCGATGCTACCGGACCCGAACACGCCCGATCCCGGCCCACAGCCGTTTGACCGGGAGTTCGCGCAGGGTTCACAGCTCCGTTACACGCCCGGCTGCGGGTTCGTCGAGCGGCAGTGTGTCGTACGCCTCCAACGCGGCCGCGGCGCGGGCCCGCACCGCCGCCACGAGCTCCGGCGGCCCCAGCACCGTCACCCCGCCGCCGAGCCCGACCGCCAGCCGCGTCATCCACTCCGGAGACGCGAACCGCAGCACCGCGGTGCACGACCCGTCCGGCTGCAGCTGCACCTCGGTGAGCGGGTAGTAGTCGATCAGCCAGCTGTAGCCGGGATCGATCCGCAACCGCGCGGCCGGCAGCGTCGGATCCCCGGCGAACAACTCGAAGCTGTCCTCCTCGTCGACCGCGACCGGCGGCCGGGCCGGTTCCGGCAGTTCCTCGGCCGCATCGATCCGGTCGAACCGGAACAACCGCACCCCCTCCGCGGTGCGGCACCACGCCTGCAGATAGGTGTGCTCGTCGATGAGCACCACCCGGATCGGGTCCACGTCCCGCTCCGAGACGGTGTCCCGGGACGCCGAATAGTAGGTCAGGTGCAGGGCCCGGCCGCGGTGCACCGCGGCCCGCACGGTCGCCGCGACCGGATCGTCGGACACCGGCACCGGGGTGTCGCGGTCGGCGGCGGCGCTGCCGGCGGCCGCCTCGATCTTCGCGATGGCGCCCTGCGCCGCCGACGGATCGACCACCCCGGGCATCTCCAGCAGCGACCGCAACGCCACCAGCAGCGCCGTCGCCTCCGTGGAGGTCAGCCGCAGCGGCCGGTCGATGCCGGCGGTGAAGGTGACCACGATGCTGTCCTCCGACAGCGACAGGTCGATCAGATCCCCGGGCCCGTACCCGGGCAGACCGCACACCCACAGCTGGTTCAGATCGTCCATGATCTGTTTCGGCGTGACCCCCAGGTCGCGGGCCGCCTCGGCCGCGCTGATCCCCGGGTTCGCCGTGAAATACGGCACCAGATTGAGCAGCCGCGTCAGCCGCTCCGACAGTCGTGTGCTCACCGTTCCCCCTCCACGGCCGTGCCGGCGACCACCCGGGTCAGGATGGCCCGCACCTGCTCCCGCAGCTCGCTCGGCGCCAGGACCAGGGCATCGGCGCCCTGCCCGGCGATCACCCGCGCGATCCAGCTCCACGACCGCACCGGCACCTCGAGCACCGTGCCGTCGCGGTCCCCGATCCGGCGGCGTGCGGTTTCGGTGCCGAGCCGGCGCAGCTCGGCGGCCCGCCCGTCCGGCACCCACACCCGGGCGGCGCCGGTGACATCGCCGGTGCTGGTGGCCTCGAGCACCCGCGCCCGCAGATCCACCCCCGCCGGGATGGTGACGGCACCGGCGGGACCGACCGCGGTGACCTCGTCGCCGATGCGGGAGAGCCGGAAGGTGCGGGTGGCGTCGCGGTCGCGGTCGTGCCCGACCAGATACCAGCGGCCGTGCACGGTGACGATGCCCCACGGTTCGACGGTGCGCCGCGTCCACGGGTCCGTGGGGGACGCGCGGTGGTCGAACTGCACGGCGCGGCGTGCGTCGATCGCGGCGAGCAGCGCGCCCAGCGCCGGTTCGGAGCCGCGGGCCCGGGCCGGCAGCGAGGTCACGGTGCCGGTCGGATCGGCGTCGACCTGCACCCCGGCCGCCCGCAGCTTCAGCAACGCGCTCTGCGCCGCCGACGTCAGCTCCGGCGACGACCACAGCGCCGCCGCGACCGCGACCGCCGCGGTTTCCGCGCTGGTCAGCTCGATGTCGGGCAGCTCGTAGGCGTCCCGGTTGATGCGATAGCCCTCGACGGTGGAGTACCGCGACGGCATGCCCGTCTCCAGCGGGATGCCCAGGTCGCGCAGTTCGTTCTTGTCGCGCTCGAACATGCGGCTGAACGCTTCGTCGCTCGCCGAGTCCGCGTAGCCGGCGACGGACGCCCGGATCTTCTCCGCCGTCAGGAACTGGCGTGTGGACAGCAACGCGATGACCAGGTTGACCAGCCGTTCGACTTTCGAGATCGCCACGCCCGCAAGCCTAGTGTCCCGCCCGCGGCCGTCCGCAGGCGTGGTCGCGCGACACGCCTGCCGGCGATGATCTCCGTGACGCGATGTTCTACATCGAGGCGATCAGCCGCTCCACGCGTTCGTCGACGGACCGGAACGGGTCCTTGCACAGCACGGTGCGCTGCGCCTGGTCGTTGAGCTTGAGGTGCACCCAGTCGACGGTGAAGTCCCGGCCCGCGGCCTGCGCCGCCGCGATGAAGTCGCCGCGCAGCTTCGCGCGGGTGGTCTGCGGCGGGGTGTTCACGGCCGCGTCGACGGCCTCGTCGTCGGTGGCGCGCGCGGCGAGCCCCTTGCGCTGCAGCAGATCGAACACGCCGCGGCCGCGTTTGATGTCGTGGTACGCCAGGTCGAGCTGGGCGATCTTCGGGTCCGACAGTTCCATGCCGTAGCGGTCCTGGTAGCGCTGGAACAGCTTGCGCTTGATCACCCAGTCGACCTCGGTGTCGACCTTCGCGAAGTCCTGCGACTCGACCGCATCGAGCACCCGGCCCCACAGGTCGACGACCTGCGCCACGTGCGGGTCCGGTTCCCGGCTGCGCAGATAGTCCACCGCCCGCGCGTGGTATTCGCGCTGGATGTCCAGGGCGCTGGCCTGCCGACCCCCGGCCAGCCGCACCGGGCGCCGCCCGGTCAGGTCGTGGCTGACCTCCCGGATCGCGCGGATCGGGTTGTCCAGCGCGAAGTCCCGGAACGCGACCCCGGCCTCGATCATCTCGAGCACCAGCGACGCCGACCCCACCTTGAGCATGGTGGTGGTCTCGGACATGTTCGAGTCACCGACGATCACGTGCAGCCGCCGGTACTTCTCGGCGTCGGCGTGCGGTTCGTCGCGGGTGTTGATGATGGGCCGGGACCGGGTGGTCGCCGAGGAGACGCCCTCCCAGATGTGCTCGGCGCGCTGCGACAGGCAGAACGTCGCCGCCTTCGGGGTCTGCAGCACCTTCCCGGCGCCGCAGATCAGCTGCCGGGTCACCAGGAACGGCAGCAGCACGTCGGAGATGCGGGAGAACTCCCCCACCCGCGCCACCAGATAGTTCTCGTGGCAGCCGTACGAGTTGCCGGCCGAGTCGGTGTTGTTCTTGAACAGGTAGATGTCGCCGCCGATGCCCTCCTCGGCGAGCCGCTGCTCGGCGTCGACGAGCAGATCCTCGAGGACCCGTTCCCCGGCGTGGTCGTGCTCGACGAGCTGCAACAGGTCGTCGCACTCGGCGGTCGCGTACTCCGGGTGCGACCCCACGTCCAGGTACAACCGCGCCCCGTTGCGCAGGAACACATTGGAGCTGCGGCCCCACGACACCACCCGGCGGAACAGGTAGCGCGCCACCTCGTCGGGGCTCAGTCGGCGATGCCCGTGGAAGGTACACGTGACGCCGAACTCCGTCTCGATACCCATGATTCGTCGCTGCACACTTCGACAGTACCGCTCCGAACAACCGACCATCGGCTGCAACGGCATCTACGGTCAACCTGTGATGTTCGATGCCGCCCGGTACAGCCGCGCAGACCGTGTCCTGTTCGAACGCAGCGGCGCGCTGCGCCCGTCCCCCGCGGACCCGGCGCTGCGGATTCTCAGCCGCCTCGCCGACCACAGCGTGCTGTGGATGGGGTGCGCCGCGGTGGGCATCGCCGTCGGCGGCACCCCCCGCCGCGCCGTGGTCCGCGGGCTGCTGTCGGTGGCCGGCGCCAGCGCCCTCGCCAACGGGGTCCTCAAGCCGCTGCTGCCGCGCCGCCGCCCCCCGGCCCGCGTCGAACCGCACTTCCGGCGCCGCACCGTGCCCATGCCCACCTCGTCGTCGTTCCCGTCCGGGCACTCCGCCTCCGCCGCCGCGTTCGTCACCGGGGTGGCGCTCGAATCCCCCGCCACCGCCGCGGTGGTGGCGCCGCTGGCCGCCGCGGTCGCCTATTCGCGGGTGCACACCGGGGTGCACTGGCCCACCGACGTGCTCGTCGGCGCCGCCGCCGGGGCCGCGGTCGCGCTCGGCACCCGCCGCTGGTGGGCGGTGCGCGTCGACGAACCCGCGGTCGCCGGGACCGCGGTGGAGGCCCCGGCGTTGCCCACCGGCCGCGGGCTGCTGGTCGTCGTCAATCCCGGCTCCGGACCCGACGACAGCGACCACGAGGACCTGCGGGCGGCGCTGCCCGAGGCGCGCATCGTCACGCTGCCCACCGGCGAGGACCTCGCCGCCGAACTGGACCGGTTGATCACCGAGCACCATCCGGTGGCGCTCGGCGTCGACGGCGGCGACGGCACCGTCGTCGCGGTCGCGGCGGCCGCAGTCGCCGCGGGTCTGCCGCTGGCGGTGTTCCCCGGCGGCACCCTCAACCACTTCGCGCGCGACGCCGGCGCCGCCGAACCGGGCGACACCATCCGCGCCGTCGCCGGCGGGCACGCCGTCCGCATCGACCTCGGGCGGGTCACCGTCCCCGACGCCCCCGGCACCGGCACCGCCACCGGCGACGGCGGCACCGAGTACACCTTCGTCAACACCGCCAGTCTCGGCGGCTACCCCGATTCGGTGCGGCTGCGAGAACGCTGGGAACCGCGCATCGGCAAGTGGCCGGCCGCGGCGGCGGCGATGACGCGGGTGCTGGCGACCGCGTCACCGCTGACGGTGCGGATCGACGGCACCGAGATGGCGCTGTGGCTGCTGTTCGTCGGCAACGGCCGGTACACCCCGACCGATCGGGTCCCGATGTCCCGGCCGGCGCTGACCGGCGGCACCCTCGATCTGCGGTACCTGCGGGCGGACCGGCGCTGGTCCCGGCTGCGGCTGCTCACCGCGGTGGTCACCGGCAGCCTGGACCGGTCCCCCACCTACACGCAGCAGAACGTGGCCGCGGTGTCGGTGCGGATCGACGGGCCCCCGGTGGCGCTGGCCACCGACGGCGAGGTCGTCACCGACGGCACCGTCTTCGAATTCCGCAGTGCCCCCGCGGCATTGACGCTCTACCGGCTGCCCGACCCGTCCTGACCGGCGGTGCCGGTGTCGGTGTCGGTGCCCGGCGTCTCCGCCGTCTCCGGGGTGTCCGCCGCGGCGGCGCCGTCGCCGGTGGTCGGCAGCATCGCCTCCAACGCGGCGCCGGTGATCCGCCGGAACGCGCGGCGCGGCCGGGGCTTCTCGAGCACCGCGACCTCGAGTTCCCCGATGCCCAGGGTCCGCGGCGTCGCCTCCGAGCCGGTGCCGCGCTGCAGCGCCGTCACCGCCACCGCGACCGCGGCATCGAGCTCGAGACCGGGCCGATAGGCCTCGCGCAGCGCGGTCGCGATCGGCTCGGTGGTGCCGCCCATCACCACGAACTGCGGTTCGTCGACGATCGACCCGTCGTAGGTGATCCGGTACAGCTGCGGCGCGTCCTCGGTGTCGGACCGGCCCACCTCGGCCACGCAGATCTCCACCTCGTACGGCTTGGGCTGGTCGGTGAAGATCGACCCGAGGGTGGAGGCGAACGCGTTCGCCAGCGACCGGCCCGTCACGTCCCGCCGGTCGTACGCGTAGCCGCGCATGTCCGCGTGCATGATCCCGGAGCGGCGCAGGCTCTCGAACTCGTTGTACTTGCCGACCGCCGCGAAACCCACCCGGTCGTACAGTTCGCTGATCTTGTGCAGCGCCTTCGACGGGTTCTCCGCGACGAACAGCACCCCGTCCGCGTAGATCAGGGCGATCACGCTGCGGCCGCGGCCGATGCCCTTGCGGGCCAGCTCCGAGCGATCGCGCATGATCTGCTCGGCGGACGCATAGTACGGCAGCGTCACTGCCCACCTCCTGCGGTGCGGTCGGCCACGATCGCGCGGGCCAGTTCGGACAATGTCGCCTCGGGCACCATCGTCGCCCCGGACGCGGTGATCACCGCGGCGGTCGGATAGATGCCGCGGGTGGTGTCGGGGCCGCCGGTGCCGCTGTCGTCGTCGGCCGCGTCGTACAGCGCCTCCACCGCGGTGCGCAGCGCGTACTGCTCGTCCGCGTCCGCCCGGAACAGCTTCTTCAGCGACGACTTGGCGAACAACGACCCGGACCCGACGGCGTGATAGCCGGCGCGTTCCTCGTACCGGCCGCCGACCACGTCGTACGAGACGATGCGGCCGGCGCGGTGCGAATCGATGGCGTCGAGATCGAACCCGACCAGCAGCGGCACCACGGCCAGACCCTGCATGGCCGCGCCGAGGTTGCCGCGCACCATCGAGGACAGCCGGTTGGCCTTGCCGTCGAACGTCAACGGCACACCCTCGATCTTCTCGTAGTGCTCGAGCTCGACCGCGAACAGCCGCACCATCTCCACGGCCAGGCCCGCGGTCCCGGCGATGCCGGCCGCGGAGTAGTCGTCGGTGATGTGCACCTTGTCCACGTCGCGGCTCGCGATGAGGCTGCCCATCGTGGCGCGCCGGTCACCGGCGAGCAGCACCCCACCGTCGAAGGTCACCGCCACGATCGTCGTGCCGTGCGGGGCGATCTCGCCGAGCGTCCCGAGCCGACCGGCGAACCGGTTCTCCGGCAGCAACTCCGGGGCGTGCATCCGCAGATGCTCGGTGAACGACGACATCTCAGACGCGAGGTGCAGCCGGGGCTGCACCTCGCGATAGGGAAGGGACGAACGATCCGTTGTCACTGGCCGCCCTTCTGCACATAGGCCCGCACGAAGTCCTCGGCGTTCTCCTCGAGCACGTCGTCGATCTCGTCGAGAAGATCGTCGGTTTCCGACGCCAGCTTCTCGCGCCGTTCCTGACCGGCACCACCGTCGCCGACGACCTCGTCGTCGTCGCCACCACCGCCGCGTGTGGTCTGCTCCTGCGCCATAGCCGCGACCTCCTCGATCACTGGGGTGTCCGGCTCCGGTCGACGACCGGACGGGCCACCATCCTGCTCAGAACTCCACCCTACCGAGCCGACCCGGTACCGAGTGCGACTTGTGGTGCGGCGCGCCCGTGTGTCGGCGCGCACGCACCCCGGTCAGTGCGTCAACTGGTCCACCAGCTCGGCCGCCGACTCCACCGACTCGAGCAACGCCCCGACGTGCGCGCGGCTGCCGCGCAGCGGTTCGAGCGTCGGGATCCGCACCAGCGACTCCCCGCCGAGATCGAAGATCACCGAATCCCAGCTGGCCGCGGCGATGTCCGCGCCGAACCGGCGCAGGCACTCCCCGCGGAAGAACGCCCGGGTGTCCGCCGGCGGGGTGTGCACCGCGTCGAGCACCTGCTGCTCGGTGACCAGCCGCTGCATCGACCCGCGGGCCACCAGCCGGTTGTACAGGCCCTTGTCCAGGCGCACGTCGGAGTACTGCAGATCCACCATGTGCAGCCGCGGCGCGGACCACGCCAGCCCTTCCCGGTTGCGGAAACCCTCCAGCAGCCGCAGCTTCGCCGGCCAGTCCAGCAGGTCCGCGCATTCCATCGGGTCGCGTTCGAGCAGGTCGAGCACCATCGCCCACTTGTCGAGGATGTCGAGGACCCGCTTGTCCTCGGTGCCGTCGTGGAACTCGGCGGCCCGCTCGTGGTAGATCCGCTGCAACGCCAGCCCGGTCAGCTCCCGCCCGTCGACCAGCGCCACCGTCTTGCGCAGCGTCGGGTCGTGGCTGATGTGGTGCACCGCGGTCACCGGCCGCGCCAGCTGCAGATCGGACAGGTCGACACCGGCCTCGATCAGGTCCAGCACCAGCGCGGTGCTGCCCACCTTCAGGTAGGTGGCCATCTCCGCCAGGTTCGCGTCGCCGATGATCACGTGCAGCCGCCGGTACTTGTCGGCGTCGGCGTGCGGCTCGTCGCGGGTGTTGATGATGCCGCGCTTGAGGGTGGTCTCGAGCCCCACCTCGACCTCGATGTAGTCGGCGCGCTGCGAGAGCTGGAACCCGGCCTCGTCCCCGGACTGCCCGATCCCGACCCGGCCGGACCCGCAGATCACCTGCCGGGACGCGAAGAACGGGGTCAGGCCCGCCACCACCGCCGAGAACGGGGTGTCCCGCGACATCAGGTAGTTCTCGTGGGTGCCGTAGGAGGCGCCCTTGCCGTCGACGTTGTTCTTGTACAACTGCAGCCGCGGTGCCCCCGGCACGCTGGACGCGTGCCGCGCCGCGGCCTCCATCACGCGTTCGCCGGCCTTGTCCCAGATCACCGCGTCCAGCGGGTCCGCGACCTCCGGCGCCGAATACTCCGGATGCGCGTGGTCGACGTACAGCCGCGCCCCGTTGGTGAGGATCATGTTGGCGGCGCCGACCTCGTCGGCGTCGATGATCGGGGCCGGCCCGTTGAAGCGGCCCAGGTCGAAGCCGCGGGCGTCCCGCAGCGGCGATTCCACCTCGTAGTCCCACCGGGTGCGCTTGGCGCGCGGCACCCCCTCGGCCGCCGCGTAGGCCAGCACCGCCTGGGTGGAGGTCAGGATCGGGTTCGCCGTGGGTTCGTTGGGTGAAGAGATCCCGTACTCGACCTCGATACCGATGATCCGCTGCATGGCATCGAGACTAGGTGATCACCGCCGCGGCGGGAGTGCGGCGGCCCCGATCACCCGGCCACGGCGGTGCAGTCCAGGTAGTGGTGGGCCCCGATCGTGGTGAGCACCCAGCGCACCGGCGGCGGCGCCCACGCCGCGTGCGGGTCGTGGCCCAGCCGCGGGTCGGCCACCGGCACGGCGCGGCCGCGCGTGATCACGGTGCAGCCGCCGGCGGCCCGCACGTTGCGCAGCCAGTCCACGTCGGTGCCGTAGGTCAGCGCGAACCGGTACCGGTCGCCGTCGACGAAGACGTTGACCGGGGTGCGGTAGAGCCGCCCGGAACGGCGGCCGCGGTGCTCGACGACCGCCATGTACGGCAGGTGCGCCGCCAGTGGCCGCAGCAGACGGTTGGTGACGACCCGGTTGAACCGGGCCAGGGTGGCGGGCAGCGGCATCGGGGCTCCCTCCGGGTGGGCCGGGCGCACCGCCTCGACGCTACGCCGCCCGGCCGTCGTCCGGGCCCGGGTGGCAGCATGATCCCAATGGATGCGACACCCTGGTTCGAGCGCGGCTCCGACGAACTCGTCGCCGTGTACGACGACGCCGGCCGCTGCACCGGGCAGGCCCCGCGTTCGCAGGTGTATGCGCAGGGGCTGTGGCACGGCAGCGCCGGGGTGCTGCTGCGTTCCCCGGACCGCACCCGCGTCTACGTGCACCGCCGTTCCACCACCAAGACGGTGTTCGCGGCGCACCACGACTGTCTCGCCGGGGGGGTCATCGACGCCGGGGAAACCCCGATCGAGGCGGCCCGCCGGGAGTTGGCCGAGGAACTCGGCGTGACCGGAGTGGATCTGACGCCGCTGGCCGAGGCCTCGTGGGACGGCAGCTGGCGCGGCCATCCCCTGCGGTGTCACCTGTGGGCGTTCGAAACCTGCTGGGGCGGGGAGGTGCGGCACCAGGACAGCGAGATCGCCGCGGGCTGGTGGTGGACCCTCGACGAGCTGCGCGCGCATGTGCGGGACCCGGCGTGGCCGTTCGTGCCGGACAGCCGGGTGCTGCTGGCGGACCTGCTGCAGCCGTGACGGGGTGGGCCGGAAGACACCCTCCCGGCCCACCCCGTCGGTTCACGCCGCTACAGGTACTGGCCGGTGTTCGACTCGGTGTCGATGGCCCGGCTGGTGCTGGCGTTCTTGCCGGTGACCAGGGTGCGGATGTAGACGATCCGCTCCCCCTTCTTCCCGGAGATCCGGGCCCAGTCGTCCGGGTTGGTGGTGTTGGGCAGGTCCTCGTTCTCGGCGAACTCGTCGACGATCGAATCGAGCAGATGCTGCACCCGCAGACCCGGGGCGCCGGTCTCGAGCACCGACTTGATCGCGTACTTCTTGCCGCGGTCGACGATGTTCTGGATCATCGCGCCGGAGTTGAAGTCCTTGAAGTACAGGACCTCCTTGTCGCCGTTGGCGTAGGTCACCTCCAGGAACCGGTTCTCCTCCGACTCGGCGTACATCCGGTCGACGACCCGCTCGATCATCGCCCGCACACACGCGCCGCGGTCGCCGCCGAACTCGGCGAGATCGTCGGCGTGCACCGGCAGCGCCTCGGTCAGGTACTTCGAGAAGATGTCCAGCGCCGCTTCCGCATCCGGACGTTCGATCTTGATCTTCACGTCCAGGCGGCCGGGCCGCAGGATCGCCGGATCGATCATGTCCTCACGGTTGGAGGCGCCGATGACGATGACGTTCTCGAGACCCTCGACACCGTCGATCTCCGACAGCAGCTGCGGCACCACGGTGGTTTCCACGTCGGAGGACACGCCCGAGCCGCGGGTCCGGAAGATCGAGTCCATCTCGTCGAAGAACACGATCACCGGGGTGCCCTCGGACGCCTTCTCCCGGGCCCGCTGGAAGATCATCCGGATGTGCCGTTCGGTCTCGCCGACGAACTTGTTCAGCAGCTCCGGGCCCTTGATGTTGAGGAAGTACGACTTGGCTTCCTTCGAATCCTGCCCGCGGGCCTCGGCGATCTTCTTCGCCAGCGAATTGGCGACCGCCTTGGCGATCAGCGTCTTGCCGCAGCCGGGCGGCCCGTACAGCAGCACGCCCTTGGGGGGACGCAGCGCGTACTCGCGGAACAGGTCCTTGTGCAGGAACGGCAGCTCCACCGCGTCGCGGATCTGCTCGATCTGCCGGCCCAGGCCACCGATGTCGCCGTAGTCGACGTCCGGGACCTCCTCGAGGACGAGGTCCTCGACCTCCGCCTTCGGGATGCGTTCGAACGCGTACCCGGCCTTGCTGTCGACCAGCAGCGAATCGCCGGGGCGCAGCTTGAAGTTGTCGTCGGTGTCGGCGAGGTCCGCGTTCCCCGGGTCCAGGGTGCGCGCGGCGGCCGCGGCGAGCGGCGCGGCCAGCCACACCACGCGTTCCTCGTCGGCGTGCCCGACGACCAGAGCGCGGGTGCCGTCGTCGAGCAGTTCCCGCAGCGCGGTGATCTCCCCCACGCGTTCGAAACCGCCGACCTCGACGACGGTGAGCGCCTCGTTCAGCCGCACCGACTGTCCGGGTTCGAAATCCGTGGTGTCGAGATTCGGCGACACCGCCACCCGCATCTTGCGGCCCGACGTGAACACGTCCACGGTCTGGTCCTCGAAGGTGCTCAGCAGCACCCCGTAGCCGCTCGGTGGCTGCCCGAGCCGGTCCACCTCCTCCCGGAGGGTGATCAGCTGCTGGCGGGCCTCCTTGAGCGTTTCCATCAACTTGCCGTTGCGGACCGTCAGGGAGTCGAGGCGTGCCTCGAGGTCGCGTACCTGGTCGGACGGCTCGGCGAGCCGGCGTCGCAACGCGGCGACCTCGGTTCGCAGTTCGTCGATCTCACGGGCGGCAACCGAATCCGGGTTCTCTGACATGTGCGACTCCCTCCACTGTGGGTGTTTCCACGCTACCGGCAGTCGGGCCGATGTGCGGGGGGACACGAAACAGCCGTGTTCCGAACATGTGTCGCCGCACTCACACCGCCGGGGCCGGAACCACCCGCGCCCACGATGTTAGCCTTACCTATCTTTTGGTTTCTGTTCCGACGGTTCACACGAAAGGTGTCCTCCGTGACCATCCGCAAGCTCGCCGCCGCCGCGGCCACCGCCGCCGCCCTCGCCGCCCTCACCGCGTGCAGCAGCGACGACGACTCCACCGAGACCGCCTCGGCCACCACGTCGGGCGCCGCCACCGGTGCCACCACGAGCGCCGCGGCCGCGGACGCCGCGGTCACCGCCGAGGTCCTGCAGCAGCAGGTGAACACCTTCTTCGACCCGGCCGCCCCGGTCGACGCCAAGGCCGCCGTCGTCGAGAACGGTGCGGACCGCACCGCCGTGCTCGAGCAGTTCAACGGGGTGCTCGCGGGCTACCCGCTCACCGGCACCGTCGGCGAGGTCGCCGCCGTGGACGAGGACACCGTCACCGCCACCACCGAGGTCGCCGGCCCGCACGGGGGCGCCCCCATGCCGCTGACCTTCGAACAGGTCGACGGCCAATGGGTCATCGCCGACGAGAGCGTCTGCTCGATCTTCGAGATGGGCCACCTGCCCTGCAGCTGACACCGGCACGCCGGGGCCCGGACGCACCGGGCCACGGCACCACCCCGGTGGGGACGCTCAGCCCTTGCTGGGGCGGCGCTGCGGCTTCGGGGTCTCCACCCCGTCCTGCAACCGGCGGGCACTGACCAGGAACGCGGTGTGCCCCTGCATCCGATGCTCCGGACGCACCGCCAACCCCACCACGTGCCAGCCGCGCACCATCGACTCCCACGACCGCGGCTCGGTCCAGCAGGTCTGCTCCCGCAGCGCCTCCACCACCCGCGACAGCTGCGTCGTCGTCGCCACGTAGACGATGAGCACCCCACCGGGCACCAGCGCCTTCTTCACCGTCTCGAGCACATCCCACGGCGCCAGCATGTCCAGCACCACCCGATCGACCCGCCCGTGGGTCTCCACGTCGTAGTCCGCCAGATCCGCCAGCTGCGTCGTCCAGTTCTCCGGGCGCTCCCCGAAGAACGTGGCCACGTTCCGCTCGGCGTGCTCGAGATGGTCCTCGCGCACCTCGTACGAGATCACCCGGCCGGTGGACCCGACCGCCCGCAGCAGCGAACACGTCAACGCCCCGGACCCGGCGCCCGCCTCGAGCACCCTCGCCCCCGGGAAGATGTCGCCCTCCTGCACGATCTGCGCGGCGTCCTTCGGGTAGATCACCTGCGCCCCGCGCGGCATCGACATCACGTAGTCCACCAGCAGCGGCCGCAACGCCAGGTACGGGGTGCCGTTGGTGGAGGTCACCACCACGCCCTCGTCGGTGCCGATCAGATCGTCGTGCAGGATCCCGCCGCGGTGGGTGTGGAACTCCTTGCCCGGCTCGAGCACCACGGTGTACTTGCGGCCCTTGGCGTCGGTCAACTGCACGCGATCACCGACCTGGAACGGTCCGCTACGCCCGAGTCCGCCTGCTGCCATCGCCGTGTCCACCCTCGTCTGCTCGCCTGTCGAATCGGCCCGGGCACTGCGCCGGACCGTCCCACAGCCTGCCAGGTCACCCGAGCGTCGCTGCACACACCCCACCCACCGCCGCCTCGTTCCGGCACCCGGTGTCATCATCGTCGGACGGCGGTTCACCCCCGGCCGCCGCGAAGTCCCGAGGAGAGAACCGAAGTGAGCGACGCGGCCTACTACGTGCCGACGACCGGCCCGGCCGGCACCACCGACAGCGCAGTCCACATCGAGTGGTTCCGCCCCACCGACCGCACCGTCAGCACCTGGGGCACCACCCTGCAGCACGGGGCGCCCCCGTCGGCGCTGCTCGCCCGCGCCCTCGACCGGTGCGGCGCCCGCCCCGGCACCCGCCTGACCCGCATCACCGTCGACCTGCTCGGACCGGTCCCGCTCACCGACCTCGAGGTCCGCTCCTGGATCGAACGGCCCGGCCGCAAGATCGAACTCGTCGTCGCCGAACTGTGGGCCGCCGGCCCCGACGGCACCCACCGGGCGGTGGCGCGCGGCTCCGCGTGGCGCCTGGAAACCGTCGAACTGCCCGAGGTCGCGAACGCCGCCGACGAACCGCTGCCGCCGGTGTCCGAGGCCACCCCCGCCGAACCGGACGGCGACTTCTGGCACCACGGCTACGTCGAGACCCTCGACTGGCGGCTGCTCACCCCGCTCGGCCGCCCCGGCCCCGCCTCGGCGTGGCTGCGCACCGACACCGCCCTGGTCGAAGGCGAGGAACCCACCGGGCTCGAGAAACTGTTCAGCGTTGCCGACGTCGCCAACGGGGTCGGCTCGAAGCTGCATCCCGGCAAGTGGCTGTTCCTCAACACCGAACTGACCGTGCACCTGTTCCGCGCCCCCACCGGCGACTGGACCGGCATCCGCGCCGAAACCTCCTACGGCCCCGACGGTGTCGGCATGACCGCCGGATCCCTCCACGACGAACACGGCCCCCTCGGCCGCATCGTGCAGAACGTGCAGGTCCGCGCCCGCTGACCCGCGACCGACCCCGAGAAACGCCGCGGCGCCGCCCCCGATACGGGGGCGGCGCCGCGGCGTTTCGTCTACACGCGCGGGCGGGGTCAGTCCACGCCGCGCATCGCCCGGCACGAGCGGATATCCGACGCCAGGATCGCGCGGGCCCCGATCTCGGCGAGCCGATCCATCACCGCGTTGTGGCCCTTGCGCGGCACCATCGCCCGCACCGCCACCGAATCATCGTTCGCCAGCGGCGAGATCGTCGGCGACTCCAGCCCCGGCGTCACCTTCACCGCCTCGTCCAGCAGGTGCTTCGGGCAGTCGTAGTCGAGCATCACGTACTGCTGCGCGAACACCACACCCTCGATCCGCGCGATCAACTGGTTGCGGGCCGCGTCGTCCCGGTTCGAGCCCTCCCGCTCGATCAGCACGCCCTCGGACTCGCACAGCGACTCCCCGAACGCCACCAGCTCGTGCTGGCGCAGCGTGCGACCCGACCCGACCACATCGGCGATCGCATCCGCGACCCCGAGCTGAATCGAGATCTCCACCGCACCGTCGAGCCGGATCACCGTCGCCTCGATCCCCCGCGCCGCGAGATCCTTGCGCACCAGATTCGGGTACGACGTGGCGATCCGCAGCCCCGCCAGATCCTCCACCTTCCAGTCCCGGCCCTTCGGCGCCGCATACCGGAACGAGGACCGGCCGAACCCCAGCGACAACCGCTCGGTCACCGGCGCACCGGAATCCCCGGCCAGATCCCGCCCGGTGATCCCCAGATCCAGCTCCCCGGACCCGACATAGATCGCGATGTCCTTCGGACGCAGGAAGAAGAACTCGACCTCGTTGACCGGGTCGAGCACCGTCAGATCCCGCGAATCGGTGCGACGCCGGTACCCGGCCTCACTGAGGATCTCGGCGGCGGACTCGGACAGGGAACCCTTGTTGGGAACGGCGACGCGCAGCATTCGGGACTCGGCCTCTCTGGGGAAACAGCGACAAACGGGGGCGGGACGATGCGGGCAAACAGGCTGGGATCGATCGACGATCACAGATGCTTGTAGACGTCCTCGAGCTTCAGACCGCGCCCCACCATCAGCACCTGCACCCAGTACAGAAGCTGCGAGATCTCCTCGGCCAACTCCTCGTCGCTCTGGTACTCGGCGGCGATCCACACCTCGCCGGCCTCCTCGATCACCTTCTTGCCCTGCGCATGGACGCCGGCGTCCAACGCGGCAACGGTGCCGGACCCCTCGGGACGGGTCACGGCACGCTCGGACAGCTCGGCGAACAGGGATTCGAAGGTCTTCACGGGAGCCCATTGTTTCATGACCGGCCCGATGCCCTGCGCGCGGCGTCCCCCGTCAGAAATCCAGCACCCGGCGACTGTCGAAACGCCGCGGCCGCCCGGTCAGCGGATCGTCGAACTCGAGGGTGCGCGCCAGCAGCCGCAGCGGATCGGTGAAATCGTCGGGCGCGCGGCGCCGGAACTGCGGATAGAAGTTGTCCCCCACGATCGGTGCCCCCAGCGAATTCAGGTGCAGCCGCAGCTGGTGGGTGCGGCCGGTGCGCGGAAACAACCGGTACCGGGCCCGGTCCCCGGCCCGCTCGACCAGTTCGATGCGGGTCTCGGCGTTCGGTTCCCCCTCCACCTCGACGGCGGTCAGCTCCCCGTGCCGCTTCCGGATGCGGCTGCGCACCACCCGCGGGAACTGCACCCCGGGCCGGTGCGGGGCGATCGCCTCGTACACCTTGCGGACCCGCTGCTGCTCGAACAACTCCTGATAGGGCCGCCGCAACGCCGGATCCGCGGTGCACAACAGCACCCCCGCGGTCATCCGGTCCAGCCGGTGCACCGGCACCAGATCCGGCAACCCCAGGTCCCGGCGCAGCCGCACCACCACCGTCTCCCGGATGTGCGCGCCCCGCGGGATCGTCGCCAGGAAATGCGGCTTGTCGACCACCACCAGCCCCGCATCCCGGTACAGCACGTCCACCGCGAACGGCACCGGCACCTCCGGCGGCGGTTCCCGGTAGAAGTACACGAACCGGGTCGGCTGATAGCGGGTGTGCACGTCCACGGCGCGGCCGTGCTCGTCGACCAGTTCCCCGGCCGCGATGCGCCCGGCCCAGTCCTCCCCGGGATGCGCGGCATGCAGGTATTCGACGACGGTGCGCGCGGCGGCCCCGGCGGGCATCCGCACCCGGTCCGGGCCGAGCCCGTCCCGGATCGGCAGCGGCGCGGCCGGCACGGTCAGGAACCGACCGGATCGGGCACGCAGTCCTCGCACACCAGCGTCTGCGCCCGCCCGTTGACGTCCGGATGGTTGCGGTACCGCGAGGTCGGCGCCTCGCACAGCGAACACCGCCCCAAGGTCACCGCATCGTCGGAAAATTCGACGTTCATGCGCCCGTCGAACACGTACAGCGAGCCCTCCCACAGGCCGCCGTCCCCGAACGTCTCCCCGTAGCGGACGATGCCGCCGTCGAGCTGATACACCTCGTCGAAACCGCGGTTGCGCATCAACGCCGACAGCACCTCGCACCGCACCCCACCGGTGCAGTAGGTGACCACCGGCTTCGACTTGAGGTGGTCGTAGCGGCCGCTGTCGAGTTCGGCGACGAAATCGCGGGTGGTGGCCACGTCCGGCACGATCGCATCCCGGAACCGGCCGATCTCCGCCTCGAACCGGTTGCGGCCGTCGAAGAACACCACGTCGTCGCCGCGCTCGGACATCAACGCGTGCAGGGCCAGCGGCGACAGGTGCTCCCCGCCGCCGACGACGCCGTGCTCGTCGACCTTCACCTCGTCCGGCACCCCGAAGGTGACGATCTCGGGACGCACCTTCACCGACAACCGCGGAAAATCGGTGCCGGTGCCGTCCGACCACTTCACGTCGGTGTCCTTGAACGCCGGATAGCTGCGCAACCCCCGCACGTACTTCTTCACATCGGCGATGTCCCCGCCGACGGTGCCGTTGATGCCGTGCTCGGAAATCAGGATGCGCCCGGTCAGGTTGTGCGCCGACGCGAGCGTGTGCTGCCACAACCGGATCGCCTCCGGATCGGGCAGCGGCGTGAACTTGTAGAACAACACGATCTTCGGGACGGCCATGCTCAGCGCTCCCCGGCGGCGTGCAGTCCCCGCAGGTCGGCCACCGTCAACCCCTCCAGGGTGGACCGGAACACCCGCCGCGGCGAACCCGGCACCGTCGTCAGCGACGGCACCACCAGCACCGTGCAGCCCGCGGCGTCGGCCGCGGCCGCCCCGGTCGGGGAATCCTCCACCGCCAGGCACTGCGCCGGGTCCAGCCCGAGCAGCTCCGCGGCCCGCAGGTACGGCGCCGGATCCGGCTTGCCCGCCGGCACCTCGTCCCCGCACACCGTGTGGTCGAAATGGGTACGGCCCAGGGTCTCGAGCGCCACATCGCACAACCGGCGGCCGGTGTTGGTCACCAGCGCCTGACCGAGCCCGGCCTCCCGCACCGCACCCAGCGCGGCCCGCGCCCCGGGCCGCCACGGCAGCCCCTGCGCGAACAGCTCCGCCATGAACGCGTTGAGCCAATCCTCCGCGGCGGTCTGCTCGTCCGGAGTCGGGGCGAGCCCGAGACCGTCGAAGGTGCGCCACACCGACAGATCCAGCGGCCCGCCGATCGTCGCGATCCGGGTCTCCTCCGACATCGGGCCCCCGAGATGCAGCGACAACTCCCGCATCCCGATGTCCCACAACTGTTCCGACTCGAGCAGCGTGCCGTCCATGTCCCACAGCACCGCCCGCAGCGCAACGGGCTGTGCCGATGTGCCGAGGGCCGCCGCGTCGAGGACGGAATCGATCAGCTCAGACATTGAAGTACTTGGCCTCCGGGTGGTGCAGGACGAACGCGTCGGTGGACTGCTCGGGATGCAACTGCAGCTCCTCGGACAGCTCCACCCCGATCCGCTCCGGTTCGAGCAGCTCGACCAGCTTGATGCGGTCCTCCAGGTTCGGGCACGCCCCGTACCCGAACGCGAACCGCGCCCCCCGGTAGGCCAGCTTGAAGTAGTCCGCCACCTCGGCCGGATCGTCGTCGGCGGCGGTCCCGCCCCCGGCGAACGCCAGCTCCTGCCGCACCCGCCGGTGCCAGTACTCGGCCAGCGCCTCGGTCAACTGCACCCCCAGGCCGTGCACCTCCAGGTAGTCGCGGTAGGCGTTCGCGGCGAACAACTCGTTCGCGAAATCCGCGATCGGCTGCCCCATCGTCACCAGCTGGAACGGCCACACATCGACCTGCCCGGTGCGCTGCGCCTCCTCCCGCGACCGCACGAAATCGGCGATGCACAGGAACCGGGGCCGCTGCTGCCGCGGGAACGTGAACCGGAACCGCTCCGGCGCGTCCGGCCGCGGCTCGGTCAGCACCACCACGTCGTCGCCCTCGGACACCGCCGGGAAATACCCGTACACCACCGCGGCGTGCGCCAGGATGCCCTCGGTCGACAACCGGTCCAGCCAGTACCGCAACCGCGGCCGGCCGTCGGTCTCGACCAGTTCCTCGTAGGTCGGGCCGTCACCGCCGCGCTGCCCGCGCAGCCCCCACTGGCCCAGGAACAACGCCCGCTCGTCGATCAGACCCGCATAGTCGGCGACCGCGATGCCCTTGACGACGCGGCTGCCCCAGAACGGCGGCGTCGGCACCGGCAGATCCGCCGCCACATCGCTGCGCGCGGGGATCTCCGCCGGGGTCTCCGCGGCCTTGCGCTTCTCCGCGATCCGCTTGCTGCGTTCGTGCCGGGCCTTGCGTTCGGCGGCCTTCTCCCGCGCGGCGATCGCCTCCGGGCTGTCCGGCGCCGGACCCTCGCCACGCTTGACGGCCATGATGCGGTCCATCAACGCCAGCCCCTCGAACGCGTCCCGCGCGTACGACACCTCGCCCTCGTAGATCTCCGCCAGATCGTCCTCGACGTAGCCACGGGTCAGGGCGGCACCGCCGAGCAGCACCGGGAACTGCTCCGCCACCCCGCGGGCGTTGAGTTCCTCGAGGTTCTCCTTCATCACCACGGTCGACTTCACCAGCAGACCCGACATGCCGATCACATCGGCGCGCTTGTCGATCGCGGCGTCGAGGATCGTCGCGATCGGCTGCTTGATGCCGAGGTTGACGACCTCGTAGCCGTTGTTGGACAGGATGATGTCCACCAGGTTCTTGCCGATGTCGTGCACATCGCCCTTCACGGTCGCCAGCACGATCCGGCCCTTGCCGTCGTCGCCGGTCGACTCCATGTGCGGCTCGAGATACGCCACCGCCGCCTTCATCACCTCGGCCGACTGCAGCACGAACGGCAACTGCATCTGCCCGGACCCGAACAGCTCACCGACCGTCTTCATCCCCGCCAGCAGCGTGTCGTTGATGATCGCCAGCGGCGGCACCTCCGTCATCGCCGCATCCAGATCCGCCTCGAGACCGTTGCGTTCGCCGTCGACGATGCGCCGCTCGAGCCGCTCGAACAACGGCAGCGCCGCCAGCTCCTGCGCGCGGGACTCCCGCGCCGACGCCGCCGACACCCCCTCGAACAGCTCCATCAGCTTCTGCAGCGGGTCGTAGCCCTCGCTGCGCCGGTCGTACACCAGATCCAGCGCGACCTGCCGCTGCTCCTCCGGGATCCGCGCCATCGGCAGGATCTTCGACGCGTGCACGATCGCGGTGTCCAACCCCGCCTCGGTGCACTCGTGCAGGAACACCGAGTTCAGCACCTGCCGCGCCGCCGGATTCAACCCGAACGACACGTTCGAGATGCCCAGCGTGAAATGCACCTGCGGGTAGCGGCGGTGGATCTCCCGGATCGCCTCGATCGTCTCGACGCCGTCGCGGCGCACCTCCTCCTGACCCGTCGAGATCGGGAACGTCAGCGCATCGACGATGATGTCCTCCTGCGCCAGCCCCCAGTTCTCCGTCAGATCGGTGATCAACCGCTCGGCGATCCGCACCTTGTGCTCGGCGGTGCGCGCCTGCCCCTCCTCGTCGATGGTCAGCGCCACCACCGCGGCACCGTGCTCGACGACGTGCTCCATGATCCGCTGGAACCGCGACCCGGGACCGTCCCCGTCCTCGTAGTTCACCGAGTTCACCGCGCAGCGGCCACCCAGATGCTCGAGACCGGCCCGGATCACGTCCGGCTCCGTCGAGTCGATCATGATCGGCAGCGTCGACGCCGTCGCGAACCGCGACGCCAACTGCGCCATGTCCGCCGCCCCGTCCCGGCCGACGTAGTCGACGTTCAGGTCCAGCATGTGCGCGCCGTCGCGGATCTGATCCTTCGCGATCTCCAGACACTTGTCGTAGTCGGCCGCCAGCATCGCCTCCCGGAACGCCTTCGACCCGTTCGTGTTGGTGCGCTCACCGACCATCAGGATCGACGCGTCCTGCTCGAACGGCACCGCCGCATACAGCGACGACACCCCCGGCTCGGACACCGGCCGACGCTCGGCCGGTGCCAGCTCCCGCACCGCCTCCGCGACCTGCCGGATGTGCTCGGGCGTCGTCCCGCAGCAGCCGCCGACCAGCGACAACCCGTAGTCGGAGACGAACCCGGTCAACGCCTCGGCCAGCTCCTCCGGCGACAACGGGTACTCGGCACCGTTGGCGCCCAGCACCGGCAGACCGGCATTGGGCATCACCGACACCGGCACCTCGGAATGCTGCGACAGATACCGCAGGTGCTCGGTCATCTCCGCCGGACCCGTCGCACAGTTCAACCCGATCAGGTCGATACCCAGCGGCGCGAGCGCGTTCAGAGCCGCCCCGATCTCCGACCCCAGCAGCATCGTGCCGGTCGTCTCCATCGTCACGTGCGTGATGATCGGCACCCGCCGCCCGGCACGCTCCATCGCGCGGCGACTGCCGATGATCGCCGCCTTCGCCTGCAACAGATCCTGGCAGGTCTCGACGAGGATCGCGTCCGCACCACCGTCGATCATGCCGAGCGCGGCCTCCAGATAGGCATCGCGCAACGCGTCGAACGGCGCATGCCCCAAGGTCGGCAGCTTGGTGCCCGGACCCATCGACCCGAGCACGAACCGGCCCATGCCGTCGGGGCCCGGACCCATCTCGTCGGCCACCTCCCGGGCCAGGCGGGTCCCGCGTTCGGACAGGTCACGGATACGGTCGGCGATGTCGTAGTCGGCGAGATTGGGCAGGTTGCAACCGAAGGTGTTCGTGGAGACGGCATCCGCGCCGGCCTCGAAGTACGCGCGGTGGATACCGCGGATCACATCCGGCCGGGAGTCGTTGAGAATCTCGTTGCACCCCTCGAGGCCACGGAAGTCGTCCAGCGACAGATCCGCGGCCTGCAACATGGTGCCCATCGCCCCGTCTCCGACGACAACGCGCCGCAACAGCGCATCGAGCAAGGCAGAGTGCAATGGGGTGGACATGGCCACCAGACTAGTGGGCGCCCCATCGGCCGCTGGCCGTAGGCTGGACAGGTGAGCGAAAGTGAATCCGCCGACGGCACGGAAACGGACGTCCCCGTCCTGCGCAACCCGGTGCTCATCGCCGCGTTCGAAGGGTGGAACGATGCCGGCGACGCCGCCAGCGGCGCCGTCGAACACCTCGAGCTGATCTGGGACGCCGAACCGTTCGCCGAACTCGACTCCGAAGAGTTCTACGACTACCAGGTCAACCGGCCGCAGGTGCGCCTCGTCGACGGCGTCACCCGCGAGATCGACTGGCCGGCCACCCGCCTGTCCGTGTGCTCGCCGCCCGGCAGCGACCGCGACGTCGTGCTCCTGCGCGGCATCGAACCCAACATGCGCTGGCGCAGCTTCTGCGACGCGATCCTCGAACTCGTCGAGGAAATCGGCGCCCACACCGTCGTCATCCTCGGCGCCCTGCTCGCCGACACCCCGCACACCCGGCCCGTCCCGGTCACCGGCACCGCCTACAGCAGTGAAGCTGCCAAGAAGTTCAACCTCGAGAAATCCCGCTACGAAGGCCCCACCGGCATCACCGGGGTCCTGCAGGACGCCTGCGTCCGCCGCGGCATCCCCGCCATCTCGTTCTGGGCGGCGGTCCCGCACTACGTGTCCTCGCCCCCGAACCCCAAGGCCACCGTCGCGCTGCTGCGCCGCGTCGAGGACGTCCTCGACATCGAAGTCCCCCTCGGCGAACTGCCCACCCTCGCCGAGGAATGGGAACAGACCGTCACCGAGATGACCGAGGACGACGAGGACATCACCGAATACGTCCGCACCCTCGAAGAACGCGGCGACGCCGAAACCGACCTCGACGACAGCATCTCCACCATCGACGGCGACGCCATCGCCGCCGAATTCGAGAAGTACCTGCGCCGGAGGGGACCGGGCGGCCTGTCCCAGTGAGCAGCGCCCGCACCACCCTGCAGCGCGCCGCACTGTACGTCGGGGGGTTCCTCGGACCCTTCGGCGGCGGGGTCGTCATCTCGATGCTGCCCGAGATCGGCGCCGACACCGGCGTGAGCACCGGCGACGCCGCCCTCACCATCACCGCCTACCTGGGCCCGTTCGCCCTCGCGATGCTCGTCTCCGGCACCCTCGGCGCCCGCTGGGGCCGCGTTCGGACCGTGCGCACCGCCTACGCCGTGTACGCCCTCGCGGCACTCGCGTCGGCGCTCGCGCCCACCATGACGCTGCTGCTCGGCACCCGGGTCCTGCAAGGCGTCGCCAACGCCTTCACCACCCCACTGCTGCTCGCCGCGCTCGCGATGATCACCCCGAAAGACCAGCTCGGACGCGCCCTCGGCCTGTTCGGCGCCATGCAGGCCGCCGGTCAGACCATCGCACCACTCGTCGGCGGCCTTGCCGCGGAAGTCGGCTGGCGATGTGCCTTCGTGGTGCTCGCCGCGGCCGCCCTCGTGCTCGCCGTGATCGGCCTGCCCAGCGGTGTCGGCCGCCCACCCGACGCCGCCCCCGCCCGGCTCCGCGACGCCCTGCGACCACGCGTGCTGCGCATCGGGGTCGTCGCGCTGCTCGGCTGGGGCGCCCTCGGCGGACTGAGCTTCCTGCTGGCCTTCCGCGCCGAGGACATCTTCGGCCTCGACCCCGCCCCGCGCGGCGCCCTGCTCACCGGATTCGGCATTGCCGGGATCCTCAGCGCGCGGCGCGTCGGCGTCCTCGTCGACCGCATCGGCGCGACCACCACCGTCCTGATCGGCTCGATCGCCGGAGCGGCGCTCGTGATCGTCGTCGGTCTCGCACCCACGCTGTGGCTGGTCGCGGCCGCCTGGTTCGTCGCCGGCATCGCCTCCCAGTGCGTGCTGGTCGGCGTCAACGCCGCGGTGCTCGGCGGAGAAGAACGCAACCGCGGCGGCGCCGTCTCGGTCGTGCAGGCATTCCGGTTCGGCGGCGGCGCCGCGACCCCGATGGCGCTGACCCCGCTGTACGCGGCGGCCCCGGTGGCAAGCTTCGTGCTGCCCGCGCTGCTGCTGGCGATCGTCGCGCCGATCGCGATGCCCAAGGACGCCGCGCCACCGAAGGACACCGAAATGCCCGAGGACACCGCGAGGGTCGAGGACACCGGGAGTCCCCGGGAGGAGGACCCGGCCTAGTCCGTCCCGCCTCGGTACTCATCGTCGGCTCGGCCTCGGTACCCATCGTCGGCTCGGCCTCGGTGCCCGCTCGCGGCGGAATCGTGCACGGCCCCGACGATCGGATCCAGGTAACCGCGGGCCGCGGCCTGCGCCCGCACCTCGTCGCGGGCCTCGATCGCGTCGACGACCTGCTCGTGCACAACGGTGCTCGACGCCGGATCGAACGCGCCGTGGGTGAACTCGTAGGTCGCGCGGATCAGCTCGGACAGTCGAGCGAACAGGTCCTCGAGCACAGAGTTGTGCGCGGCCCGGACCACCGCGGAGTGGAAGGCGATGTCCGTCGAGGCGTATCCGGCCTCGTCGGCGCCGTCGCAGAAACGGGCGCGGGCGGCCAGCGCCTCCCGCAGCTGCGCGATGTCCTCGTCGGTGCGGCGCTCGCACGCCAACCGCACCGCCTCGAGCTCGAGTGCGCGGCGGACCTCGAAGGCGTGCAGGATCTCCGCGACCTCGACGCGGCGGTTCAGCAGTCCCCCGAGTTCGCTGCGGGCCCGCACGTAGGTACCGAACCCGCGGCGGATCTCGAGCATGCCGGCGGAGGTGAGGTACTTGACCGCTTCGCGGACGGTGTTGCGTCCGACCCCGAGGATCGACACCAGTTCCGCCTCCGTGGGGATCCGGTCGCCGACGGGCCAGTCACCCGATTCGATGCGGGTCCGCATCCACTCCAGCGCCTGCTGGTACACAGATTCCGGTCTCACGACCACCATTTCCAGATCCTCCCACGACGACGCACAACGCATCCTACGATCGGACATGGGATGTAGGATGTCCGACGTGGCTTCAGCAATCTCGTCGACGAACACGGTGATCCCCACGGCCCGCCCCACCGACGAAACCCCGCCACGACGCTCCGCCCGGCACTACTACGGCCTCGGCTACGCCCTCACGATCCTCACCCTCGGATCGAACATCCCCACCGCCCTCTACGGGCTGTACCGAGCCGACCTCGGCTTCAGCCCCCTCACCCAGACCGCGATCTTCGCCGCCTACGTCGCCACCCTCGTCCCGGCACTGTTCCTGCTCGGCCCCCTCTCCGACCGCACCGGCCGCCGCCCCGTCCTCCTCGCCGGTCTCCTCACCGGAGTCCTCGGCGCCGTCGTCCTGGCCGGCGCACCCACCACCGGATGGCTCTTCGCCGGACGCCTCCTGCAAGGCCTGTCCATCGGCGCCTGCTCCGCCGCCGGAGCCGCCGCCCTCCTCGAACACGTCCCGGCCGGCAACCCCCGGCGCGCGGCTCGAGCCGCGACCGTCACCGGAGCGGCCGGATGCGCACTCGGACCGATCTGGGCGGGACTGGCCGCCGAATACCTCCCGTTGCCGCTGGTCACCCCCTACGTCGTGTTCGTGCTCGCGCTCGTTCCCGCCCTCCTCGCCCTGTTGGCCCTGCCCGACACCACGACCACCCGCACCCGCGCCCGCCTCCTCGAACTGCCCCGCGTACCCGCAGCGATCCGGTCGGTCTTCCTGCACGCGGCGCTTCCGGTCGCGGCCTCGTGGGCCGTCGCCGGACTGTTCCTGTCCGTCGTCCCGTCCTGGACCACCGATCTGCTCGGCACGTCGAACCTGCTGGTCGGAGCGATCGCGGCGTCCCTGATGCTGCTCTGCTCCGTGACGACCCAACTGTCCATGCGCGGAACGGATCCGCTCACCGCCCAGCGCACCGGTCTCGCCTGCAACCTCGTCGGCGTGATCGGCCTGGCCTTCGTCGGCGCAGCCTCGAGCCTGGGCCTGCTGCTCGCCGTCACCGCCTGCGTCGGCATCGGACACGGCCTCACCTTCGCCAGCGGCATGCAACGGGTGAGCGCCGCGATCGCCACCGACGCCCGCGACACCGGCGGCGCCGTCCTCGCCGCCTTCTTCACCTGCGCCTACACCGGAATGGCCCTGTCCTCCCTGGCAGTGGGACTGCTCATGAACCATCAGAGCGCCACCACCGCCGTGATCGAATTCTCGATCGCCACCGCACTCGTCACCGCGATGGCCCTGCTCCTCAACGCGCGACGGTCCTGAACACGAGCGAGGCACCTGACAGCACCGGACCCGCCGCTGTGAGGTCTTCCTGATCGCCGCTTAACCCGCGTGCCGCCGAACCGTCACCGCTGCGTCCGACCCTCGACGCATGACACCGACACCGCCCAACCCGGAGACCCCGCGCCGGCGGCTGCTCGTCGTCGGAAACGGCATGGCCGGCGCACGCACCGTCGAGGAAATCCTTGCGCGCGGCGGTCGCGAGCAGTTCGACATCACCATGATCGGCGACGAGCCGTACGGCAACTACAACCGCATCATGCTCTCGCACGTGCTCGCCGGTGAGGCCGGCGTCGACGACGACGAGCTCGTGCTCAACCCCATGAGCTGGTACCGCGAGAACGGCGTCACCCTCTACGCCGGCGACCGTGCGATCGAACTCGACCGGTTCGCCAAGACCGTCACCTGCGAATCCGGCCGCAAGGTCGACTACGACCTGCTGATCGTCGCGACCGGTTCCAACACCTTCTTCCCGAACATGGACGGCCTCCGCGAAACCGACGGCCGCCTCGGCCGTGGCGTCTTCGGATTCCGCACCATCGCCGACACCAACGGCATGCTGCAGATGGCCGAGGCCCACGACGACGTGTCCGCCGTCGTCATCGGTGGCGGCCTCCTCGGTCTCGAGGCCGCCTACGGTCTGCGCACCCAGGGACTCGCCGTCACCGTCGTGCACTCGCCCGGGCACCTGATGAACCAGCAGCTCGACGAGCGCGGCGGGCGCGTGCTGCGCACCGAGATCGAGAAGCGCGGCATCACCGTCCTCACCGGCACCCGCACCACCGCGATCCTGCGCGACGACCGCGGCGCCGTGACCGGCGTGCGCTTCGCCGACGGCGACACCGTCGCCACCGACATGGTCGTCGTCGCCGCCGGCATCCGACCCAACACCGAATTCGCCCGCAACGGCGGCCTCGTCGTCGAACGCGGCATCCTCGTCGACGACCAGATGCGCTGCGAGGACGAATCCAGCGTCTACGCCGTCGGCGAATGCGCCCAGCACCGCGGCGAGGTGTACGGCCTCGTCGCACCCGTGTGGGAACAGGCCGTCGTCCTCGCCGAACACCTGACCGGCACCAACCCCGACGCCGCCTACACCGGTTCCCGCACCACCACCAAGCTGAAGGTCGCCGGGATCGACGTCGCCGCGATGGGCGTCAAGGGCCCCGAACGCGAAGACGACGAGTTCGTCCAGTTCTACGATCCGCGCAGCGGCGTCTACAAGGCCGTCGTCGTCCGCGACGGCACCCTGATCGGGGCGATGCTGCTCGGCGACATCGGCAAGGCCTCGATGCTCGCGCAGGCATTCGACGGCAAGATCGACCTCCCCGAGGACCGCGCGGCGCTTCTGTTCGACATCGGCGAACCCCAGGGCCCCGACGTGGCCGCGGACCTGCCCGACGACACCCAGGTGTGCAACTGCAACGGTGTCACCAAGGGCGACCTCGTCGCCTGCGTCCACAGCGGCGCCGCCACCCTCACCGAGGTGTGCGCGAAGACCCGCGCCGGCAAGGGCTGCGGCTCCTGCAAGGGCCTGGTCGCCGACATCGTGGCCTGCGCGGCCGGCGGTGAACTCGCCGACGACCCTGCCGCGAACTGGTACGTCCCGTGCATCCCGCTCAGCAAACCCGACCTGATCGCCGCGATCCGTGCCCAGGGCCTGCGCTCGGTGTCCCAGGTGTTCGCCGCGCTCGCCCCCGCCGGGGAGGACGCGACCGCGAAGATGCCGCTCGCGTCGCTGCTGCGCGTGGTGTGGGGACCCGACTGGATCGACGAACGCGGCGCCCTGTTCATCAACGACCGCGTGCACGCCAACATCCAGCGCGACGGCACCTTCTCGGTCGTCCCCCAGATGAAGGGCGGCGTCACCACCCCCGACCAGCTGCGCCGCATCGCCGACGTCGCCGACCGCTACTCGGTGCCGATGGTCAAGGTCACCGGCGGCCAGCGCATCGACCTGCTCGGCATCCGCAAGGAAGACCTTCCGAACGTGTGGGCCGACCTCGGCATGCCGTCCGGATACGCCTACGGCAAGTCCGTGCGCACCGTGAAGACCTGCGTCGGCAGCGACTACTGCCGGTTCGGTCTCGGCGACTCCACCTCGCTCGGCATCGCCATCGAGGACCGCTTCCAGGGCCTCGAAACTCCGGCGAAGCTGAAGTTCGCGGTCGCGGGCTGCCCCCGCAACTGCTCCGAGGCACTGTGCAAGGACTTCGGCGTCGTCGCGGTCGGCGACGGCCGCTGGGAGATCTACGTCGGCGGGGCCGCCGGCGCGCACATCCGCAAGGGTGACCTGCTCGCCACCGTCGACTCCGGTGACGAGGTCCTGACCATCGCGGGACGGTTCATCCAGTACTACCGCGAGAACGCCCGATGGCTCGAACGCACCTACGACTTCGTACCACGCCTGGGCATCGACCGCCTGCAGGTATTGCTGCTCGACGACGAGGAGGACATCGTGACCGGATTGGACGAACGGATCGCGGCCGCGGTCGCCGGCTACCGCGACCCGTGGCTCGAACGCACCACACCGAAATCCCCGGCGCAGTTCGCCCCGTCGCTGCCGCTGCTCCCGCTCCCCCAGGTTCCCGTCCGATGACCGCCCTGCACGACGGAGTGACCGTCGACGTCGGAGCGATCACCGACCTCACCGCAGGCGAAGGCCGCACCTACGCCGTCGACGGCCGGCAGATCGCCGTGTACCTGCTGTCCGACGGCACCGTCCGCGCGACGGACGCGATGTGCCCGCACAAGGCCGGTCCGCTCACCGACGGCCAGATCGACGACGCGGTCGTCGTGTGCCCGCTGCACCAGTACGCCTTCTCCTTCGACACCGGCGCCTGCACCACCCCCGGAATCGGTTCCGTCCAAACCTATCCGGCGCACGTGGTCGACGGACGGATCCTCTTGACCGTGGGATAGCACCCGTGCGGTCGCCGGGCTGGCTACCGTAGGCGAAGCCGCCGAAGGGATCCTCCGATGAGCCACCCCGTCATCGTCGAACACGAATCGATCGTCGCTGCGGATGCGCCCGCGGTGTGGGCCCGGGTGACGGACCCCGCCGGCATCAACGACGAACTTGCACCCCTGCTCGCAATGCGGATGCCGCGAGGAGTGCGCGGCATCGGTGTCGACCGGGTTCCCGTCGGTGTACCGCTCGGGACGGCGCCACTTCTTCTGTTCGGCGTGCTTCCTATTGAATACGACGCGCTCACGATCGTGGAGCTGGAACCGGGCCGGCGCTTCCACGAGAAGTCCACGATGGCAACGATGCGGCGTTGGGAGCACGAACGCACACTCACCGCCGCCGGAGCCGGTCGTACCCGCGTGCACGACCGGCTCACCATGGAACTTCGTGCTCCTCTCGCACGACTCCCCTACGGCGACGAGCTGGCCCGACAGATCATCACAAGACTCTTCGAGCACCGACATCGACGCCTTGCACTCCATTTCGCGGGTTCGGTACCCAACCTTAGAGGTTGGTGAGTTCTGATGGAGGCGAGATGGGTGGTTTGGTGATGGGTTTGGAGTGAGATTCTGTTTTTCTATTTGTTCCGTCATGTCCGGAATAATTCCTCACGTTTCGACAGCTGCCCGAAGACCCACGCCGAAGAATTCTGGGCTTCCGGATTTTCGCGGTCGGCCACACTCCCCGTTTCGTCGCTCCCCGCCCGGCGCCGACAGCGACTCCCCGCCCCTCGACAGACTCGCAGGCTGGTAGACGCCTCTCCCCCTGTGGATTCCACATGGTCGGCGACGCTTGCCTTCCTGCCTGCACCCGATCGAACCGGCGTCCGCTCCCCCGATCGGATCCGGACTCGGAATATCGGCACTTCCGGTGAAAGACAGGCAGTGGTGGATCGAGGTAGGCATCCGCGAGAGTTCTGTATTTCTTTGCGTTCCGTGCTTTCCAGAAATCTTGCTCGCGCTGAAGTGCTCCCCCGACGCTCCGGTTGCGGGGATACGCTTGCTGTCGCTGCTCTTTCAGCCGGTCGACAGATCGATCCCACCGACGTAGGGACATTCACATGTCGGAAAACGAACCGGATGTCGTACTGGGGCCCTTCTCCTCTCCGGATGCGCAAGCAACGCCGTGGGCGTCCGCGCTGACGGTTATCGATGCGGCAGAGGTGTTCTGGCTTTCCACCGTGCGCCCGGACGGGCGTCCACACGTGACGCCGTTGCTGGCGGCATGGAGTTTGGGCGGTCTGTGCTTCACGACCGGTGCCCAGGAGCGCAAAGCGCTCAACCTCGAACACAATTCGCACTGTGCGCTCACGACCGGCACGAATTCTCTGACCGGTGTGGACGTCGTCATCGAAGGCGTCGCAACGGCAGTGAGTGAGCGCACCGAACGTGCACAGGCCCTCGCAGACTTCGAGCGGAAGTACGGCCCCCACCTGACCGGCCGCGACGGTGCCTGGAATCGATTGGGCGAAGCCGTCATTGCCGGTGACATCCGGCTCTATCGAGTTGCGCCGACGGTCGGCTTCGCTTTCGGCAAGCTGCCCACATCCAGTCAGACCCGCTACACGTGGCCGAACCGGTGACGGCGATGTCCGCGCTGCAGCACCGGATCCGAAGTCTGCTCGACGAATTCGTCGGCACCGGAGCCGAAACCGGCTTGCAGGTTGCCGTGTACCACCGCGGTGCGCCGGTCGTCGACGCCGTCGCGGGCATCGCCGACAGCCGAACCGGGCGCGCAGTAGCCTCCGAAACCCCGTTCTTCAGCTTCTCCGCCGGCAAAACCATGACGTCGCTGATCGCCCATCTGCTCGTGCGGACCGACGCCCTCGACTACGACACACCGCTGGTCGACCTGTGGCCGGAGTTCGGTGTCCACGGCAAGGAGGGCGCGACTCTTCATCATGTGCTGACCCACTCCGTGGGGGTACCGGCCATGCCTCGTGACATCGGCCCCGCCGACCTGACCGACTGGCCGCGGGTCTGCACCGCCATCGCCGCAGCCGAACCACTCTGGCGTCCCGGGACGGAGACGGGATACCACTCGTACACCTTCGGCTTCCTCGTCGGCGAGATCGCACGCCGCACCACCGGCAAGCCGATGCGGCAACTCCTCCACGACTGGATCGCCGCGCCGCTCGGTCTCGACCGCGAGCTGTACTTCGGTGTGCCGCGAACCGACCTGGAGAGACTGGCACGGCTCGAAGACGCCGCACCGCAACAACTCCCCCCGGACGACGGCATTCTCGCGCCGTGGGAATTGCATCCCACCGCGGCCCTGGGGAACAGTCCCGCGTTCCTGGAGGCGGACATCCCGTCGGTCGGCACCTTCACCGCCCGGGGAATCGCCGCCGTGCACGGCGCGGTACTCGAGGGCCGGCTCATCGATACACACCAACTCGAGGAGATGACAGCGCTCGCGTTCGAGGGCACCGACCGGGTCGTCGGCAGCCAGGTGCGACTGGCCCTGGGCTATCCGCTCGGCCGCCTCGGCGCTTCCCCTGACGAGACACCCACCACGTTCGGCTGGGTCGGGGGCGGCGGCAGCTACGTCTGTGCCGACACCGCCACCGGCACAGCTTTCGCCATGACCAAGACCCGCCTCACCCCGCATTTCGACACCGCCCGACGACTCGTCGACGTGACCGCAGCCGAGATCACCCGGCGTTCTCGGGACTCGGCACCATGACGGGACTCCCTCGTCCGTGTCGTCAGTTCTCGGCGGTCCCATCGATACCCGCGTGATTCGCGTCATCGTCCGGGCGTCGCCGCAACCAACCGATTCCGATGCCCAACGCCACGATCGAGACTCCCACCACCACTGCAGAAATCCGGTGTCCACTACCGCTCGTTCCGATCCCCTCCCCCTGCAGCGGCGCGTACGCGGTCCACCCGTATCTCGCAGACAGGGGCACGAGAATCGCAGCCGGGGCCGCGAGCGCCGTCATCACGACCGTCGGCGCCGACGGCAGGCAGGAGGCGACGAGAAATGCGGCCGCGAGGGGAAAGACAACGAGAACGGCGACCAGGTGGGTGTTGTCCCACGGCGGGCTCTCCACGAGGCCGGTCAGTGCCACGACAACGAGTCCGACGATGCCGCACCACGGGCGGCGCACCCGGATTCCCACCACCGACCCGAGCGCGGCCAGCGCCACCGGAATCAGCAGCGTCCACCACTGCTCCGTGTACCACGCGAGTTCGCTCGGACCGACGAACGCCACCGCTGTCCCGGCGAGAAGCACAGCGCCCGCCGGACCCGGAATCCATGCGGCCGCAGCGAGTGTGACCGGAATCAGAGCGAGCCCACCCCACCACCAGCCCGAGAACACCGTGGTTCCGTGCAGGCCGCTCACCGCCCCGACGAAACGCCAGTGCAGGATCAGCCAGACTGCGGGAAGAACTATCCCGACGAGCACTCCCCTTCCCCGCAACCGGACGTCTTCCGTGGTGACGGTCCCGGTGTCCGCCTGCCACATCAGCACGAACACGGCGAGCACTGCCGCTGCGACGAGTACCAGAAGAACCACGTCGGGCTCGGACGACGCCGGAAGATAGTCGGCATACCGGCGCGGAGACGACTCGCGTCCCAGCCGCGCAAGAGGTTCGGCACACAGGATCCCCGCGAGTCCTCCTGCTGCGACGGAGACCTGACCGCGCCCAGCGCCGAGTGACGGAACGGTCGCGGCCAGGGCACCGAGGAGCAGGCCCGCCCCGGACGCCGCGGCGAACACTCCGTACTCGCCTCCCCACGGTGCCGCCGAGAGACCGATCAGCACGAGGCCGACCGCGGCCGCAAGCGCCCGGTGCGACCGTACCTGCATTCCCCAGGCGACCACCGCCGCGATGAATGCGCCCAGGGTCACGCCGACGGCGCCGCCCGAGAACAGCAGGCCGACCCTGCTGCCACCGGTGACGAACGCGAACGAGTCGGTGGTGGTCGACGCCAGGGCCGATCCCGCGGCGAACGCTCCCACGGCGAGGCACAGCTGGAAACTGCGGTAGTGCATGTGCCACACGCTTCAGGACGGCGGAAGTTTCGGACGGGCGGCACGCCGAGGGGGTGATCAGTTTGCGATATTTCAAGTTTCCGTCTTGCCCGGATTAATGCCCCGGGCGAGACGGACAGGGAGTGGAGAAGTACTACTCCGTCGGCAGCGAACGCAGCGATTTCACCGTCGTATCGACGGCCCGCGCCGCCTCGGCGCCCTTCTTCACGAAGTGCCGCGTGAAGTACTCGACGTGCTCGTCGTGCTCGTGGAAGTTGTGCGGGGTGAGCACCACGGAGAAGACCGGGACATCCGTGTCCAGTTGGACGCGCATCAGGCCGTCGATCACCGCGGTCGCGACGAAATCGTGCCGGTAGATACCGCCGTCCACGACCAGTCCCGCAGCGACGATGCCGTCGTACCGCCCGGTCTGCGCGAGCCGGCGGGCGTGCAGGGGGATCTCGAAAGCTCCCGGCACCTCGTAGAACTCCAGGGTGTCCTTGGAATGCCCCAGGGCCACCATCTCGTCGGTGAAGCCCTCACGGGCCTGGTCGACGATGCTGCGATGCCATGTGGCCTGGATGAAGGCGTAGCGGCCGAGACTGTCACTCATGCGTTGAAACTATCGCATCACGCTCCCCTCCCCGTGCCGACAGGCGCAGCGGCTTCCCGGGGACCGACGTTGTGACCAACGGCCCGCAACGGACACCCATTCCGAAATTTGTGCTTTTCCGTTGCAGACAGAGTGAGTAGTGTGGTGGGTGTGACTGTTGCGGATGATTCCAGCGGGTCGGTCGAGGTCGTCGGTCCTCGTCCCGAACGCCACATCGACATCTACCGCCGCGCGGTGGCGAGCGTCGAGGCCTGCCTGCCCCTCGGCTGGTCTGTGACCGCCGACCGCGCCCGCTCCCCCGAAGCACCCAAACGCATTCTCGTCACCGCACCCGACGGAGACTCCGTCTCCTATTCCGTCATCACGTCGCGTGGCGTCCTCAGCGGCGACATCGCGCGCATCTCGGCTGAACTCACCGAATCCGACCGCGGATTCGTGTGCGCGCACTACCTGTCCGATCCGGTGCGCCGCCAGCTGGACCAGCACGGCATCTCCTACGCCGACGCCACCGGCAATCTCACACTCGTCGCCGCCCGGCCCGCGATCTGGGTGCGCAACCGCGGTGCCGACGCGGATCCGTGGCGCGGGCCCGGCCGGCCCTCGGGCGTGCTGACCGGCGAACCGTCCGAGCGGGTCGTGCGGGCGCTCGCCGACCACGTCGGCGACATGTCGGTTCCCGAGCTGATCAAGCTGTCCGGTGCATCCACCGGCGCCGCGTACCGGGTGGTCGAGGTCCTCACTGAACGTGAGCTGATCCGCCGGATCCCCCGCGGCCCTGTCACCTCCGTGCGGTGGGAACCGATGCTGCGTGCGTGGGCGGCGGATCGGAAGCCCTGTGCCACTCGCAGTTTCGCCGCACCCGACGGGCTGGATGCGGTGCGGACCCAGCTCGCCGAGCGTATCGACCTCGGGTATGCCCTGACCGGCGTGGGTGCGACGGACTACGCATCCACGGATCTGCTCGAGGTGTACGCCGACGATCCGGACGAGTTCGCCGCCGCCCTCGGGCTGCGCCCGGTGGACCGCGCCGCGGACGTCGTGGTGGCGATCCCGTGGACGCCGGTGGTCTTCGACCGGATGGAGCGGCGGGAGGGGTTGCGGTTCGTCGCACCCGCGCACGTCTACGCGGATCTGCTGGCCGGACCGTTCCGCAATCCGGACGCGGCCGACCATCTGAGGTCCCGTATGGAGGCGGACGAGTCGTGGTGGCGGCGGCCGGTCGGACGGGGTCTGTGACGGTTCCGCTCAGAGCCCGAGTTCGGTGACGGCATTGCCGACGAGGCCCGCGTGGTGGCGGCTGTAGAGCGCGACCATCCGTTCGTCGGCGTGCCCGGTCTGCGTCATGATCGTCTGCGTCGTGGCGCCGTTGCGCACCGCCTGGGTGACGAATCCGGCACGCAGGCTGTGCCCGCCGAGCGTGGCCACGAGTTCCGGGCTGAACCCGGCCTGGCGGGCCCGTCGCTGGATCATCGAGTGCACCGACTGGCCGGTGAGCACTCCCGAACCGATCGAACCGGTGCGATGGACGGGCCGGAACAGTGCACGGTCCGGGCCGGCCGTCTTCGACGCCAGGCCGCGGCAGTGGTGGTCGCCGAGCTCGTCCACCGCATCCTCGAGCAATGACACCGCGGCCGCACGACCACCGTCGTCCCACACGTCGAGCACCTCGCGCCACCGCCGGTACGCGCACACCGGGCAGGTCTGCGCATCGCGGCCGTACGGCAGCGTGACGACGCGGCCGTGGGCGTCGCGGTCGGTCTTGGAACGACGGATGGTGACGTAGAGGCCGTCCGAGCGGTGCGCGACCACGTCGGATACCGCGATGCCGCACAGTTCCGAGCGTCGCAGCGCACCGGCGAGCCCCATGAGCAGCAACGCCGAATCGCGACGTTCGGCGACCCGGTCCGCGAACCCGGTCGCGGCCGCACGCATGGTCCCCACGATGGCACGCACGTCCTCGGTGAGCAGCGGCGTGCGCCGAGCGGCTGGGGTCGCGCGACTGCGCCGGATTCCCCGCAGCAGGTCGCGCACGGTCTCGCTCCGCCCCGGGACCGGCAGGCCGGCGAGAGCGTGCACCTTGTTGATCGTCGCGACCCACCGCGCCAGCGTGGACGGCGCATATGCCCACCGGCCGTCGGGCCGGAGTTCGCCGGACTTCTCGGTGAGATACCAGCCGAGCAGTTCCGGCGACGCGGGCAGCGGGGTGTTCCCGGATCCCTCACACCAGCGGACGAACTTGTCCCAGTCGGCGGTGTGCGCGGCACGGGTGTTGTCGGAGGACGCCTTCTCGCGCAGCCGGCGCATCGCATCCTCGGCGCCGGCCGGGAGATTCGGTGGCGCCCCGGCCGGTTCGGGAGGCGCGAACGCGCCGGAGGACACCAGTTCCGCGCCACCGACATCTTTCGTCACTGTGACACTCCCCTTCGTCCCGGCCCCATCCGACTCAACGCACCGTATCCACCGCGGTGGAGCACCGCCCGATGCGACGATGGATCGGCGTGTCGACCGGACAACCCACCACCTCTCGAGGGAGGGCCATGAACATCCACGCCATCGCCGATCCTCTGCCAACCGCCGGCGCCCGCGTCTACGGAGAACCGCACGAGACGGCGGACGGCACCACCATCATCACCGTGACGGACCTCCGGCGCCCCTGGTTCCGGCGCACCGATGCGACGCCGGTTCCGAAGCCATTGGGTGTCTTCGTCGTTCACGACGGTGAGGTCCGCTGGGAAGCGGCGGTCGACGGGACGCGGATCGCGCTGATGGGTGAGCTGATCGGGTTGGTCGCCGCCACGATCGCCACCCTCGCCATTCTCCGCCGGCCGCCGTGGCCGGATGTGCGCATCGACTGACGCTCGTAGCCCATTTCCCCTGTTCGAGGGGCATTTTCGCCGGCACTCCAGGGGCGCCCGGCACTGCGGTGCCGGGCGTGCCCCACCCCTACCCAGTTTTTCGATCCCCGCGCGACCTTGATCGTCATAAGTGGGGATTATGACGATCAAAAGGAATACATGCTGACATATGCATGTACGCATTCTTAGAACATGATTTCCGAAACCCAAGACAAAACAACCACCCATCCTGCAAAGCACACCCGTCGCTACCTGCAGTTTTGGCGACACTTGGCATTCTCTTTCGTTTCGTTTCAAGTAACGTTTCGTGTATTGTTATGTTATAAATGCTGTTCAAGGCGCTGAAGGGGCCGAAAATGGGCGAGAACGAAGCTGTCGAGGAGTCGAAGCCGCGCGTCGGCAGGCCGCGCAAGTACGCCTCCCCCGCCGATCGGGTGCGCGCACACCGCGAACGGGAACGACAGCGGAAGGAAGCGGCCCAGCTCGCAGAACTCACCTCCCCTGCGGATCCGGCCGAAGGCGCGAGCAACCTCGCGGCGGCGGTGTCGTCACTGCGCGCGTTGACCGCGGCGAGCCTCGAGCAGTACAACGCCGTCGCGGCGCAGATCACGGCCGCCGTCGACAAGCTCACCGATCCCGCGGCGCTCGAAGCGCAGCTGAACCGGGCCTCGACCGAACTTGCCAAGGTGAAGGCCGATGCGGACGCGAAGATCGTCCGCCTGCGCGAGCAGCTGGCGCAGGCGACCGAGGATCGCGAGAACGCCGATGCTGCGGTGAGTGCCGTCGACGCCGAACTCGCCGACGCCCGCGCCGCCCACGCCGAGCAGCTCCGGGAGCTTCGGGAAACGCATCACGCCGAACTCGCGCGGATGGCCGACGAGCACGCCGCGACGTTGCACCGCTGGCAGGAACAGCTCGCCGATACGCAGGAGGAGCACGAGCAGATCACCGCGGAACTGCGGAGCACCGTCTCCGAGCTGACAGCGAAGATCACCGAAACCCGGGACCTCCTCGAGCGGGCCGCCGAAGAGCGCGATCGCCTGGCCGCCGACCTGCAGGACACGCGCGCCGAACTCACGCGCGCCCGCGCTTCGCTCGAACGGGAGTCCGCCGCGCTCGAACGCGTCGAATCGGAGCTGGGCGCCGAGCGCACACGCAGCGCGGACCTGCGCGATCACCTCGAGCAGGCACGCGTCACGGCCGCGTCGTCGGCGGCGACCGAGGCCGCCGCGCGCGAGCGCGGGGACGAACTACGTGCCGAAATCGCCGAACTGCGAACCGAACTCACGGCCGCCCGTGCTCGCCGCGCTACCGAAAGCACCGAGAACGTCGCCGAAGACACCAAGATCCAAGACACCGCGAAGGAGAAGCGTCCCCCGGCGTAGCGACCGGTACCGCCTGCGAGCGGCCGACGCAGGGAATCAGGCCGCGCAGACCCCGAACACGGGGAACCGGTCGGCGGGGCGGGCGGACCGCAATTCCACCCGCACCGGCGCGTCGGCGCCATCGGGGAACGAACCTTCGATCTTCGAGTAGACCCATGGTCCGTCGTCGAGTTCGACGATCGCGATCGTGAACGGCTTCTGGTCGCGGTGCCGTCCGTGCGACGCGTGGTGCAGCACTTTCCACGACACGATCGAGCCGGCACCGGAACAACACACCGACTGAAGTTCCGCGCTTCCGCACGAGGAGCACTTCGGCGTCTGGGGTGCGAAGTGGGTGTCGCAGTCGTCGCACCGCAGGATGGTCAGGGCGTTGCGCGTCGTGGAGCCCGGGCGAACGGGGTCGAGGTCGGCGGCCATCGAGGTCCTTTCCGCGATAGGGATCGTCTGCAAGACACAGCCGGAGCACCGCGTCGGCTGTGTTTTGTCCCCATCGAGGGTGACGGCGGGACTCCCGTCGTCATCCTCATTCGACGGTAGGTCGCTTCCGTCCGGATTCCTTCGGGCTGCCGGCACACAGAGCCGGTGGCGCGCTGGGCTGTCCGCACAAGAACATCGGCCCCGTCCAGCGCTGCGATGTGAGGTTCGTCCCGCACGAGGTCTCGGGTGAGGACCGTCACGCCGTCGACCGCGTTCGGACCGACGACGACACTGTGCGCTCCGCCCAAGCGTCGCAACATTCAGTGTGCACGCAGACCGGTGAATCCTCCCTAGGACACTCCTACCGTCGAACAGGAAGGTGCAACCCGGTGGACGGGTCGCACTCGGCCCCTGTCGCTTCTCCTGCGGATCGATCGAGTGGGCACGAGTTCCCCCGTAAGGAGTTCATTCACATGACCACCGGACCTCACCTGCACGCGCCGTCGCACCTGCTCGAGGGGCCCCGAACGTACCGCATGCACCATGGCCTTCACGAACCCACCGCCGTTCTGCGCCGGGAGTTCCGCGGTGCCAGCCTGCAGGCGCGGCTTCTGGCACGGTCGATGCGGATGACGCTGCGACCACTGCTCGGACTGTGGGGCCGCGCCCCCGGACTGCCGTGGCCCACCGGGTTGCTCGACCTCGCCGGAACCCTGCTACCGCCCATCGAGGGAACCCGGTGTCGTCCGGTCGTCCTGACGAACTGTGGCGGGTCCTGGGTCGAGGCGCCCGGGGCCGGGGACGAGCGCGTCGTTCTGTACATGCACGGTGGCGCCTTCCTGTGCGGTGGCCTGAAGAGCCACCAGCGCCTCGTCTCCCGGATCTCCGCGGAGGCCGAGGCAGCGGTGCTGGCGGTCGACTACCGGATGCTGCCCGCCCACTCCATCGGAGATGCGGTCGACGACGGGGTGGATGCCTACGAGTGGTTGCTGTCCCGGGGTTACCGGCCCGATCAGATCGTCGTGGCGGGAGACTCCGCCGGCGGTTACCTGGCATTCATGATCCCGCTGGCTCTGCGGGACCGGGGCTTGCCGGCGCCCGGGGCCATCGTGGCGCTCTCGCCGCTGACGGAGCTGGATCCCAGCCGCAAGCTGGGACATTCGAACGCGGAACGCTGTGCGCTGTTGCCGGGGAATGCGTTCGAGGGGCTGGCCGGTCTGTCCTACCGTCGCGACGCCCGCGTGCGTGCCGGGTCCGACAGGCCCGGCCGGGTGTGCCCGGTGGACGCGGATCTGTCGGGCATGCCGCCCGTCCTCATCCAGGTCGGCTCACACGAGTTGCTCCTGGTCGACGCCGAGCTGATCGCCGATCGCCTCGCCTGGTCCGGCACCCGATGCGAACTGCAGGTCTGGGACCGGCAGGTGCACGTCTTCCAGGCCGCGGCCGACCTGCTGCCCGAATCGCTGCAGGCGATCGGCGAGATCGGAGAGTTCATCCGGGCCACCGTTCCGAGCCGCATGGCGGCCGCCGGTTAGGCGGGGTGTCGGCGGCCGGGGGATCTTCGTTCACCTGGCCGATGCGGGAGTCGCGGTCGGCGCGGTGAGCACGGCCGAGCCGAGCCAATGGCACAGAGCCAGGGCGTTCTCGAGGTCGAGCCGGGACTCCCGCACGCTCCGGCCGAGCAGTTCTTCGGCCTTGTTGATCCGATACGCGACGGAGTTGCGGTGCATGTGCAACTGGGTCGCCGCGGCGATGTAACTGCCTCCGCTGGAGAGGAACTCGAACAGGGTACGACGCAGCTGCTCGGCGCCGAGATCGTCTGCGGCGAGCGGCCCCAGGACCTCACCGACCCACGACCGGGCCGCGTCGAGGTCGTGGCACATCAACGCCACCGCCCCGACCGCGCTGATCGGAACGAATCGCGGTCCCGGCAGCTGCGAGGCCTGCGCCACCGATCTGGCCTGAGCGGCCTGCCGATGGGTGCGGACGAACCCGTCGACTCCGTCCTGCGGGTCTCCGAAGGAAACGATGAACGGGCGCTCCCAGCCTGCGACGATCGGGGTCAGCTCCGTGAATTCGACCTGCGAGACCCCACCGAGCGGAATCCACGCCCAGCCCGTGTGTTCGTCGAACGGTTCGAACAGCGCCCGGCTTCCCGCCCCGAAATAGTCCGCGAGCGTGGTCACCGCCTGTTCGAGTTCGGTCAGCTCGTTGTCGGCGGTCTCGGTGTCGTCGGTCCAGACCATCACGCCCAGGTGGTGCTGGCCGAGACGGTAGCCGAGGGTGGCTTCGGCGTCCGTGACCTCGATCGGGCGGCCCGCGAGGATGTCGTGAATCCGCGCGGAACGGGACGCGTTGCGGTTGAACAGCCACATGTCGCGCTCGGCCTCGTACACCCCGAGCAGGCGCTGGGACACCCCGTCGATGCCGGCGGACAGTTTCGTCAGGATCATCACGCCCGCCTGCATGACCGCCTCCGTGTCGTTGCCGAGGCCCGCGAGCACCTCGAGGCACCACCGGAGGATGCAGTCCTGTGCGAGGCGATTGCTCCGATCCACGACCGTGACCGGTAGTCCCTGCCGGGCGAGCGTCCGGACGAGACCGTACGACGCGTCGGGGATCTCGATCTCGTCGAGGTCGTCGCGCAGGAACCGGGTGATGACGGCGACGCCGTCCCACGCGGCCCGGTCGAGTGCGCCCCGGGTCGGACGATCCGCGGACATCGCGCCGATTTCCGAGGTGAGCCGGTCGATCATGGCTTGCGCGATCTCGCCTTGCCGCGTGACCGAGAGTTCGGCGACCTCGGCCACCAAGGCGCGGGCAACAGCACCGGAGTCGGCACCGCCACGAGCCTGGGCATGTACTTCGCGACCGGTCATCTTCCTCGTTTCCGGAGAACTTCCGATGAACGAGCGTACTGCGTCGGCGGGGGATCCGGCGGCCGATGCGCGGACGCCACCCGGTACGTCAGCTACGTCGAGCGGCCGCGAGCCGGACGTGGGTGTTGGCCGATCCGTATCCGTCGTACCCGCCGCGACGTTCCAGAATCTCGACCTGGAAACCGCCCTCCCCCGGGACGGTGTAGGCGTGCAGCAACTCTCCCGTGGCGTTCCGGTCGTAGAGCAGATCGTGCTTACGGAGCAGGACGAGCAGATCGGGATCGAGGGCGAAGCGAGCGTCGAGATCGGCGTAGTAGTTGTCGGGTGGGCTGAGCAGTTCGACGCCGCGGGAACGGATGCGCCGCACTGCGTCGACGACATCGGGTGTCGCGAACGCCATCTGGGTGATGCCGTGCTGCTGTGCTCCGGCGCCGCTGTCGGAAACGGTGAGAGCGACACGCAGATCGCCCTTCTCCGCGCGCAGCGCGCGAATGCGCAGCCGTCCCTCCGGCTGGATGTATTCCTCGGAACTCACCGGGTGCAGGCCGAACAAGGTGCGGAAGAACGAGAGCTCTTCGTTGAGCTGATCGGCGGAGACGGCGACGTCGAGGTGGTCGAGCCCGAGCCACCCGTCGTCCGGTGCGCGCTCGTCGTCGGCGACGAAGTCGGTGCGCCAGTCGTCGGTCTCGCCGGGTTCGGCGCTGACGAACACGTGCAGACCGGACGGCGACGTGATCCCCGGCAGGTCGGCCTCGCCCTCACCTCGCGTCTTGTCGACGGCGGGCCACAACAGTGCCGTGGCGCGCTCGGCGACGTCCGCGACCGGCGGTGCGACCAGCCCGAACGCGGTCGCGGCGGGGCCCGGTGCTGCTTCGTTGACCACCACGTGCGCGCCGCCGTTGCGCCACCACACGACGGGTTTGGTGCGATGCCGACCCGCGACGTGAAAGCCCAGTCCGGACAACAGGCCGGGATATACCGATCCGGTGGGGTCGGACAGCTCGACGAACGCGACGTCGGTGCGGCGCGGGGCCGGGGGTGCGACGGAGATCTGTTCCCGGGCGGGTCCGGACAAGCGGGTGCCGAGCTGATCCTCGAGGAACACCAGCGATCGCATTCCGTCGCGGGCGGTGACGAACGGATCGGCCTCGCGCACGACGTCGCTGAAGATCTCGAGGGACAGCGGTCCGCGGTAGCCCGCCTCGAGCACGGCCGCGACGACCCCGGCGACGTCGAGCGTGCCCTGGCCGGGGAAGCACCGGAAGTGCCGGCTCCACTCGAGCACGTTCATGTCGAGCAGGGGTGCGTCGGCCACCTGGAGGAACCCGATGCGGTCACCGGGGATCCCGGCGAGGGCCGAGCCGTCGTCGCCGCGCGCGAGCATGTGGAAGGTGTCCACCGCGAGGGTGATCGCGGGGTGGTCGGCGCGGAGCACCGCGGCCCACGCCCGGCCGACGCGATCGACGTGCCGTCCCCAGGCCAGGGCTTCGTACGCGACGGTGATTCCGAAGGACGCGGCGAGTTCCCCGACCGCGTGCAGTTGCTCGGCCGACAGGTCCGGGTCGTCGACGGCGTCCGGCAGCGTGTTGGAACACGCGAGTACCGTGCCGGCGCCGAGCGCGGACGCGACCTCGAGCTTGCGGCGCACGCGGTGCAGGACGGCGGGGAATCGTGCGGGGTCGACGCCTTCGACGTCGCGGATCGGCTGGAACAGGTCGACCGTCAGGCCCAGGTCGGCGCACCGGCGGGCGATCTCCTGCGGCGGGAGCGGGGACGCGACGAGATCGTTGTCGAAGATCTCGACGCCGTCGAACCCGGCGGCGGCGATCGCCTCGAGTTTCTCCTCGAGAATCCCGGACAGGGACACGGTCGCGATTCCACGGTGCATCAGCTGGTCAGCTCCTCGAAATGGCGCAGCATCCGGTCCGCGTCGGGTTTGCGGCCGGTGAAATATTCGAACGCGCCGACCGCCTGGAAGACCGCCATGCCGCCTCCGGGCACGACGCGGCACCCGCGGGAGCGGGCGAGCCGGACGAATTCGGTTTCCAGCGGGAAGTAGACGACGTCGGAGACCCACAGGTCGCCGCGGACGAGGTCGGCGGGCACGGGCAGCCCGGGATGGCCGGTCATGCCGGTCGGGGTCGCGTTGATCAGTCCCTGCGCGCCGGCCAGCGCGCCGGCGAGATCGGTGGTGGCGGTGATGCGGTCGTCGCCGAATCGTTTGGCGAGGCGGGTCGCGCAGTGCTGGGCCTTCTCGGTGTCGACGTCGACGATCGACACGTGTGCCGCGCCCTGGTCGAGCAGCGCGTAGGCGACGGCGGATCCGGCGCCGCCGGCGCCGACGAGCACGGCCCGGTCCGACACCGCGTCGGGCAGCACGCGCCGGAACGCGCGGCCCCAGCCGGACCAGTCGGTGTTGCGGCCGAGTGCGCGACCGTCCCGGAAGACCACGGTGTTGACCGCGCCCAGGTCCTCGGCGTCCTCGGTGAGTTCGTCGAGCAGGTCGATCACGCGCTGCTTGAACGGGTGCGTGATGTTGAGTCCGTCGAAGCCGAGGCGACGGGCCCAGTCGAGGACCTGCGGCAGTTCGTCCGGGCCGAAGCCGAGCCGTTCGGCGTCGATCAGCCGGTAGGCGAGGCCGAGGCCGGATTCGTGTCCTTCTCGTTCCTGCATGGCGGGGGTCAGGGAGCCGCCGATGCCGGCGCCGACAAGGCCGAGGACGAAGGTGGGGTGGTCAGTGGTGGGCATCGTGTCGTTCCTCGATGTGGTTGTCCAGGGCGGCCGGGCTGTTCAGTGCCGCGACGTGCCGGACGGCGTATTCGTAGCCGGCGGGTCCGAACCCGGCGATGACGCCGGTCGCGACGGGCGCGATGTAGGACAGGTGCCGGAACGGCTCTCGCGTGTGGACGTTGGTCAGGTGCACCTCGATCACGGGTGCGGCGACGGTCGCGAGCGCGTCGCGCACGGCGACCGAGGTGTGGGTGTAGGCCGCCGCGTTGATCACGAGGCCGCGGACCCGTTCGCGGACGTCGTGGATGTGGTCGACGAGGGTGCCCTCGTGGTTGGTCTGGCGGAAGTCGAGGTCGTAGCCGAGGTCGGCCGCGGCCCGTTCGCAGAGTTTCTCGATGTCGTCCAGGGTCGCGGTGCCGTAGAGGGCGGGTTCGCGCCGGCCGAGCAGGTTGAGGTTGGGTCCGTTGAGAACCGCGATGGTGGGGCGGGTGGTCATCGCGGCGCTCCGACCGGGACCGGCGAGGTGTGCGTCTCGGGTGTCGAGCCGAGGTCGGGGGTCGCGATCTTGTGGGTTCCGTTCGGTCCGGTGGCGACCGCGACGGCGGCGATGACGACGGCTCCGGCGGCGAACAGGGCCACGCGATACCAGTTGCCCGCGTCACCGTTCATGAGCGAGCCGGCGATGGCCGGGGTGAAACCGGCGAGGGCGAAACCGAACTGGGTGCCGATCGCCATTCCGGACAGGCGGACGCTCGTCGGGAAGTATTCGGCGTAGGTCGCGGGCCAGCAGGCGTTGGGCATGCTGTAGACGACGCCGGCGAGCAGGATTCCGGTGATCAGGACGAGGGGGACGTCGCCGCGGGAGATCGACCACAGGAATGCCGCGACGAGGACGGCGCTGCCGATCAGGCCCGTCAGGAACACCGGTTTGCGGCCGATCCGGTCCGAGAGCATGGCCCACAGCGGGATCGTGCCGACGGCGATGACGTTGGCGATGATCGCGAGCCACAGCATCGTGCTGGAGTCGATGCCGATGCTGTATTCGTCGTCGGTCGCGAAGTTGAGGGCGAAGACCTGGAAGGCGGTGTTGACCATCGCGATGAAGGACGCGAAGAAGACGCGCAGGACGCCGCGCCAGTGGTCGCGTAGCAGGAGGGACAGCGGTGCGCGCGGGACCTCGGCGTGTTCCTGTTCGGCGTGGAATTCGGGTGTCTCGTCGAGGGTGCGCCGGATGAGGAATCCGACGAGGACGACGACGGCGCTGAGCCAGAACGGGATCCGCCAGCCCCAGGCGTGCAGCTGTTCGTCCGACAGCAGCGCGGCGAGCGGGAGGAACACCGCCGGTGCGAGCACCTGGCCGCCCTGGGTGCCGCTGAGCGTCCAGCTGGTGAAGAAGCCCCGCCGGTGGTCGGGGGCGTGCTCGAAGGACATCGAGTTGGCGCCGGCCTGTTCGCCGGCGGCCGAGATTCCCTGGAGGAGCCGGAGGACGACGAGCATCGCCGGGGCGAGCAGGCCGACCTGACCGTAGGTGGGCAGGCATCCGACGAGGAAGGTGGAGATGCCCATCAGCAGGAGGGTGCCGATGAGGATCTTCTTGCGGCCGTAGCGGTCTCCGACGTGTCCCATCAGGAAGGAGCCGAACGGCCGGGCGATGTAGGCGACGCCGAAGGTCGCGAGGGAGGCGACGGTGGCGGCGGCGCGGTTTCCCTCGGGGAAGAAGATCGTGGGGAACACGAGCGCGGCGGCGGTGCCGTAGATCGCGAGGTCGTAGTACTCGAGGGCGCTGCCGCTCCAGGCGGCGAGCGCCGCTTTGCGCGGCGTCCGCTGCACGGTCGTTGTTTGGGTCATGAGACTGCTTCCGTCGGTCGCATGGTCATTGTCGGTCGATTCCGACGCTAGGGGTGGCCGAGGTCACACGGCAATCGTTTGCCATTCTTTGCCATACTTGCGCCATGGCTTCCGAACCGGCCGCTCGGCCCCCGCGCAAGCGCGCCACCATCACCGATGTCGCCCGGGCCGCCGGGGTCGCCGCATCGACCGTTTCCCGCTCGTTCACGAACCCGGACCGGGTCAACTCGAGCACGCGCGAGCACGTGCTCGAGGTCGCCGCCGAGCTCGGCTACTCCCCGAATCCGATGGCCCGCGCGCTCGAGTCGGGGCGCACCAACACCCTCGCCCTGCTCGTGCCGGACATCACGAATCCCTATTTCGCCGGGGTGATCAAGGGCGCCGAACGCGCGGCGGCCGCGGCGGGGCGCACCCTGGTGCTCGGGGACACGCAGGAGAGCGCGGCGACCGAGGCGCGGCTGCTCCAACGTCTCGGGCCGGCCGTGGACGGTTTCGTTCTCAGCGCCTCCCGCATGCCCGACGACGACCTCCGGCGCGCCGCCGAACTGAACACCATCACGCTGGTCAATCGGGCGGTGCGCGGATTCTCCTGCGTCGTGGCCGATTACGATTCCGGTACCCGCCAGATCGTCGATCATCTCGCGTCGTTCGGACACCGGTCCCTGATCTTTCTGGGCGGCCCTCCCGAATCGTGGTCGGGCGCCCGGCGCTGGCTCGGTCTCCGCGCGGCGGCGCAGGAACGCGACATGGAGGTGCGCCGGTTCGGCCCCTACTCCCCCACGCTGGGCGGTGGCGCCGCGGCGGCGGACGCGGCGGTGGCCGCCGGCGCCACGGCGGTCGTGTGCCACAACGACATGCTCGCGCTCGGCGTGCTGCGCCGACTGCACGAACGCAGGGTCGTGGTCCCGGAGGACATCAGCGTCGTCGGATTCGACAACATCTTCGGCTCCGACCTGTGCACCCCGACCCTGACCACGCTCGCCGAGCGCACCGAGGATGCGGGGTCCCGCGCGATCGAGATGCTCGGGCGGCAGACCTACGAGGGGGTGGTGGAACCGGCCGCGAGCGTGCTGCCGACCCAGCTGGTCGTGCGCGGGTCCACGGGCGCGGCCCCGTCCTGACGCACGGGAAAGTACATCAAATCGATTTGATGTATCGGTGATATCCTGGGGTTATGGCGTCGGCACGTCGATCCGTTCCGTCCTTCGTGCAGCTGGCCGCGCATCCGGTCCGGTGGCAGCTGCTCACGACGCTGTCCGGCAGCGACCACCGGGTCCGGGAGATGGTGTCCCTGATCGGGGAGCCGCAGAACCTGATCTCCTACCACCTGCGGCTGCTCCGCGACGGCGGCCTGGTGCGGGCCACCCGCAGCAGCTTCGACGGCCGCGACAGCTACTACCACCTGGACCTGGACCGGTGCACCGAGATGCTGGCCGGCGCCGGCGCCGCCCTGCATCCGGCGCTCGGCCGCACCCTCGCACCCCCTGCGCCCGGCCCAGCACCCGCACCGGTGTTGTTCGTGTGCACCGGCAACAGTGCCCGCTCGGCGATCGCGGAGGCGCTGCTGCGGTGGCGCACCGACGGCGTCGTCGAGGCGATCAGCGCCGGGACCCGACCCAAACCGGACATGCACCCCGACACGGTGCGGGTGCTGCGCGAGGAGTTCGGGATCGACCTCGGCGATCGACGCCCCCGTCATCTCGACACCCTCGCCGGCCGTCGGTTCGGCACGGTCGTGACCTTGTGCGACAAGGCCCGCGAGGTCTGTCCCGAGTTCGGCGACGACGACACCCGCCGGATCCACTGGAGCATCCCCGATCCGGCAGCGGCCGGCGGTGCCGACGAGGACACCTATCCGGCCTTCCGGGCCACCGCCACCGAGATCGACACCCGCATCGGGTACCTGATCGCGACTCTCACCACCCCACCATGACCGACTCTCACCACCCCACCATGACAGGGAGTATCCGATGACCACCTCCGACGACTACGTCAGTGTCCGTTACCTCGTCGACGACGTGCCCGCGGCGATCGACTTCTACACCCGCCGTCTCGGCTTCACCGTGCTCACCAACCCCGCCCCCGCCTTCGCCGACGTGATCCGGGGTTCGTTGCGCCTGCTGCTGTCCGGCCCGGCCAGTTCGGGGGCTCGCGCCACGCCGACGGAGTTCGCGGGTCCGGGCCGCAACCGGATCCATCTCGTCGTCGGCGACCTCGACGCCGAGATCGCCCGCCTGCGCGGGGACGGCGTCGAGTTCCGCAGCGAGGTAGTGACCGGGCCGGGTGGCCGCCAGATCCTGCTCGCCGATCCCGCGGGCAACCTCATCGAGCTGTTCCAGCCCGCCACTCGGCACGCCTCCACGACCCACTGAGCCGACCTTCACGCATTCGAATTCGGACGAAAACCCCCACTGCTCCGAAATCGGACCCTACGGTTTGGCGGAACCCGCTCGGATGCCGTACAAATTGTGTCGTGTCACACAGCTGTGATGTGAATCATGGCTCGAGGCACATTCCGGCGGGGTCGCAGGGGAACCCGCCACGACCTGCTCGCAACCCGAGCGGAGGAAACACATCCATATGCGTTTACCGATGTCGCCGACCGATTCGATGTTCCTTCTCGGCGAGACCCGGGATCGCCCCATGCACGTGGGCGGCCTGATCCTGTTGCAGCCTCGCGACGGCACGACCGCCGCCGACCTGAGCGCCCGGTTCACCGACTCGGTCCGCGACGACCACGTCGATCCGCTGTGGCGCAAACGCGCGGTGCGGTCGCTCGGCACGCTCGGTCAGTGGGCCTGGGAGGAAGACCGCGAGTTCTCGCTGTCGTACCACGTCCGGCGCAACGCGCTGCCGCGGCCCGGCGGCCTCGACGAGCTGTGGGATCTCGTCTCGCGGCTCCACAGCACGCTGCTCGATCGGCACCGGCCCCTGTGGGAGGTACACCTCATCGAGGGCCTCGCCGACGGCCGCCTCGCGGTCTACACCAAGATCCATCACGCGCTCGCCGACGGGGTCGGCGCGATGAAGCTGCTGCGCCGGGCCCTGAGCCCGGATCCGGACCGCACCGGTATGCCCGCGCCGTGGGAACCGATCGAGCCGCCGAGCCGCACCCACACCGGCGGGACCGCACTCGGTCTGCCCGAGGCCGCGATGCAGACGATCCGGGCCGCCGCCGGGGAGGCGATCGGTCTCGTCCCGGCACTCGTCGGCACGGTCGATCGGGCGCTGCACGGCCGCGGTGGCTCCCTCTCGCTCGCCGCACCGAACACCATGATCAACGTGCCCATCTCCGGAACCCGCCGGTTCGCGGCCCGGTCGTGGCCGCTCGAGCGGCTGCGCGCGGTGGCGAAAGCCGCCGACGCGACCGTCAACGATGTCGTGCTCGCCATGTCGTCGGGGGCCCTGCGCGCGTTCCTCGGCGATCACGGCGAGCTGCCCGACAAGCCGCTCGTGGCGATGGTGCCGGTGTGCCTTCGGCCCGACAAGGGTTGCTCGGGCAACGAAGTCGGCGTCCTGATGTGCAATCTGGCCACCGACGTCGCGGATCCCGCCGAGCGGCTCGCGGCGGTGTCCGCGTCGATGGGACAGGGCAAGGACGCGATGCACGGGATGTCCCCGCTGTCCCGGCTCGCCACCAGCGCACTCGGCGTCGCTCCGCTGGCGGTCGGCATGCTCACCAGGAACCGGGCGCTGCCGCGACCGCCCTTCAACGTGATCGTCTCCAACGTGCCCGGCCCGGCGCACCCGCTGTACTGGAACGGCGCGCGCGTGGACGCGGTGTATCCGCTCTCGGTTCCGGTCGACGGCCAGGCCCTGAACATCACCTGCACGAGCACCGACGACTCCATCGCCTTCGGTCTGACCTCGTGCAGCCGGAGCCTGCCGCATCTGCAACCGCTGCTCGACCGCCTCGACGATGCCCTCGTCGCCCTCGAACGCGCCCACGGTCTCGAGCCCCGGCCGGCCGCGTTCACCGTCGACCCCGCCGTCCCCTTCCGTGCGCCGAACCCCGAGCACCGGACCGTGCAGGTGGTGGCCGAACCGGTGCCCGCGCACGCGGGTTGAGGCCGGACCCGCGCGAAGCCGTGGACGGTGGCACCGAGTGGGCCGCCTGGATCGACGGATCGCCGCGTCTGCTGTCCCAGGTCGTCGACGAGTGGCGGCTGAGACCGGACGGCGCCGCGATCCACGGGCACCGGTCGCTGGTCCTGCCGGTGCGCGACGCCTCCGGTGATCCGGCCGTACTGAAGGTCGGCTTCCCCGACGAGGAGTCCGCACACGAGCACCTGGCGCTGCGGCACTGGCACGGTGACGGCGCGGCGCAGCTCGTCCGGGCCGATCCCGCGCGCCGCGCGCTGCTGCTCGAACGGCTCGGTTCCGAGGATCTGACCGGGTTGTGGGACGTGGAGGCATGCGGGATCGCCGGGGAGCTGATGCTGCGGTTGCATCGCCCGGCGGTTCCGCGGCTGCGCCGGTTGTCGGGGTATGTGAGCCGGGAGGCCGACATTCTGGCGCGGCTGCCCCGCGACAGTCCGATCCCCCACCGGCTGGTCGAGCAGGCCGTGGCGCTGGTGCGGGAGCTGACGGCCGACGAGGGCGCGTCGTCGGTGATGCTGCACGGCGATCTGCACTACGGGAATGTTCTCGCCGGGGAGCGTCGGCCGTGGCTCGCGATCGACCCGAAACCGTTGGCCGGCGACCGGAACTTCGAGCCGGCGCCGCTGTTGTGGAACCGGTGGGACGAGCTGGCCGGCGATGTCCGCGGCGGGTTGTTGCGCCGGTTCGAGGCGGTGGTCGATGCCGGGGAGCTCGACGAGGAACGGGCGCGCGGTTGGGTGGTGGTGCGGTCGGTGATCAACGCGCGGTGGACGCTCGACGGGGCTCGGGGTCCTCTCACCGGGGAGCAACGCGATCGCGTGACGCGGTTCGTGACCATCGCGAAGGCAGTTCGACGCTGAGTGCTGCGGGGTACGCTCGCCGTCAGCGGTGTCCCGGACGGAAGGACTCGGAACGTGTATTCCTACAAGGTGGTCGAGCTCCGGGAGAAGATGCTCGGCGGAAAACTCTCCGGTGAGAAGCTCGAGAAGGTTCTCAACGAGCACGCGCGAGACGGCTGGCAGCTCAAGGCGATCACTTCCGCCGACATCAAGGGACGCGTCGGACCGGGTGGCGTGGAGGGCCTGTTGATCACGTTCGAACGCCGGGACTGATCCACGGAACGGACGGTCGTCGATCGGAGCGACCGCCGGATCGGGATGCGGGCGTGCTTGCCTGTCGTCGTGATGTTCCGGGTCGGAGCACCGTGCGGTGGCGACTCTGCCGAACCGGTGCCCTGGCAGATCGTGCCGTTCGGGAAGTGGTTCGTCGTGCCGTAGTCCGACACGGTCGGCGGGTGATGCGGGTGCGGCGGCCCGGTCCGCCTACCCTGTCACGGTGAGTGAAACAGTGCAGTCCCATCCCGGCGGGGTCGAGGACCCGATCGCGCGGGGTGAGCGGCTGCGGCTGTTCTCGTTCGCGACAGCGGAGAAGCGCACCGAATATCTGTGGGTGTTGCGGGCGTTCGACCATGCCCGCGCCAACTATGTGGTGTTGCTGCATGCCGGGGAGGTCGCGTCGATCCTCGGGCGGATCGGCGGGGACGATCCGGCGGCGGCGTTGTCGGCGCAGGACGTCACGCCGCTGCTCGAGCAGCTGCACGCGTGGGGTCTGCTCGAGCGCAGCTACGACGGGACGCGGGCGGCGACACTCGCCGAGTACCGCAATCGGCATTTCGTGTATCAGTTCACCCGGCCCGGTTATCACGCGTTCCGGGCGGTGGAGGACGTGCTGAGCGGCCGCGGGGAGGATGCGTCGCTGTCGCGGCTGGCGCTGGCGGATCTGCTGGCGGATCTGACCGATCTCGCGGCGGCGAACGAGGCGGGTGACGGGGAGCTGGTCATCCGCAAGCTGATGCGGCTCGATGCGACGTTGTCGGACATGGCCGAACGGGCGGCCCGGTTCTATCTCGTGCTCGGTGACATGGTGCGGACCACGGAGATCACACCGGAGGTGTTCCTCGCGCACAAGGACGCGTTGCTGATGCACATGCGCGAGTTCAGTTCGGATCTGGCGCGGTTCGCGCCGAAGCTGACCGCCGCGCTCGAGCGGGTGCAGGCGACCGGCGTCGAGCAGTTGTTGGCGCGGGCTGCGGCCCACGACGAACGGGTGTTGTTGCCGGTCGAGGAGCGGGAGGCGGACTGGCGGTCGCGGTGGCGCGGCATCGAGCACTGGTTCGCCGGGGTGGGGTCGGCGCCGAGCGAGGCCGATCGGCTGCGGGAGGGCACGATGAGCGCGATCGCCGCGGTGCTGGCGTTGCTGCGGCGTGTCACCGAGACCCGCAAGGGCGGGGTGAGCCGGGAGTCGCAGTTGCGGCACCTGGCGGGCTGGTTCGCGGCCGCGCCGAGCGAGGAGGCGGCGCACGCCCTGTTCGGGGTGGTGTTCGATCTGGGCCGGCCGCGGCATTTCGCGATGCCGCACGCGGATGCGGAGGCGGTGCCGATCGGGATGTCGTGGTGGGAGGCGCCGCCGGTGGAGATCTCCCGGACACTCGCCGAGACGGGCCGCACCCCGTCGGCGGGGGCGCCGGGCAAGGTGGTGCGGAACGAGTCCGGGATCCGGCGGCTGCGGGAGGTGCAGCTCGCGGCGCAGCGTCGCCGCGCGGCGGCCGCGGCGTCGCTGGCCACCGGGGGTGTGCGGGAGCGGGAGTTGTCGGAGGCCGAGACCGAGGTGCTGTTGGGTCTGCTGGATGCGGCGTTGTCGGCGCGGGTGCCGATCAGTGCCCGCGTGGGGGATGCGGCGACGGGTTCGGGGAACGGGGTGACGTTGACGTTGACGCCGAGCGCGGAGTCGATGGTGGTGCACACGGCGCGGGGCCGGTTGCATCTGGACGGCCTGTCGGTGGACGTGCGGTGAAGGCGCGGAGCATTCCGTCGCTCGAGCTGGATTCGTTCCAGCGGGCGGTGCGGTTGATTCTCACTCACCATCTGGTGACGGTGTCGTATCCGGATCCGAATGCGCTGCCGCTGGTGCGGCGGTGGGCGACGGAGTTGCGCGCGGATCTGCTCGAGGCGTTCGGGTATCGGCTCGAGGTGACCGAGACGACGGCCCGGTTGTTCACGGTCGCGGATCGGCTCGATCCGGGAGCGGGCACCTCGACGGTGTCGGATCGGCCGTTCGATCGGCGGCGCTACGCGTATCTGGCGTTGGCGTTGGCGGCGTTGGGGCGGGCCGGCAATCAGATCAGCCTGTCCGAGCTGGCCGAGCACGTGGCGGCGGAGGCGTCGCAGGTCGACGGGGTGGAGCTGGCGGCGGATCGGGCCGCGGACCGGGATGCGTTCGTCGATGCGGTGGCGTGGTTGTGCACGCGGGGTGCGATCACCCTGGCCGACGGGGATGCCGGCCGGTGGGCGTCGGATCCGGAGGTCGGTGAGGCCTTGTACGACATCGACCGGGCGGTGGTGACGGCGTTGTTCCGGCCGCCGCGGGTGTTGCAGCATCTGCGGTCGGTGCGCGGGCTGCTGGCCGACGGGGGCATCCCGGCCGATCCGGAGCGTCCGGTCGCGGCGGCGGAGGTCGCGCGGCGGGTGCGGCGGGCGCTGGTGCAGCGGCCGGTGTTGTACGCGGAGGAGCTCGACGATGCGGAGGCGTTGCAGTTGGCGTTGCCGCGGACCGCGGCGGACGTGGAGTTGCTGACCGGTCTGGTCGCCGAGCGCCGCGCCGAGGGCGTGGCGCTGGTGGATTCGTCGGGCCGGCTGTCGGATCTGCGGTTTCCCGGGACCGGGTCGGTGGCGCAGCTGGCGTTGCTGCTGGCCGGGGAAATCAGCGCCCGGGTGCTCGACGCGGGGGTGCCCGAGGACGAGGACGCCGGGCTGCTGCGCATGCCGTTGCCCGCGGACGGTCACGAGGCGCTGGTGGCGGCGGTGGATGCGGCAATCCCCGCGGCGGGGGTGTTCGCGGCGCTCGCCGTGGAGGACGGCGCAGAGTCTGGGTCCGACCCGGCGCCGGAGCCGGAGCCGGAGCCGGCCGAGGAGCGGCCGGCCGCGCTGCATCCGCTCATCGAGGACGGGTGGCTGGCTTCGACGGTCGGGCAGCTCGTCGACGCCTACGGGCGCACGTTCGCGGCGCAGTGGCAGGCCGATCCGGCCGGGTTGGCCGCGGCGGCGCTGGATCTGCTGGAGAAGCTGCGGCTGGTGGTGCGGGTGCCCGGTGGGGTGCTGGCGTTGCCGGCGCTGGCGCGCTACCGCGGGGTCACGGTCACCGTCCGGGAGCGGGACCCGCAGATCGATCTGTATCCGGGAGACTCGAGCGAGGCGGAGTTGTCATGAGCAGTGCCCGTTTCCGGCCGACACGGGCCGGGATCATCAACCTGTGGGACTACCGGGACCAGGAGTTCTCGTTCGCCGACGGGCGCCTGGTGCTGCGCGGCCCGAACGGGTCGGGCAAGACCAAGGCCCTCGAGGTGCTGTTCCCGTTCGTGTTCGACGGCCGGATCGAACCGCGCCGTTTGAACCCGTTCGCCGGTGAGGAACGCACGATGCGGTCGAACCTGCTCTACCGCGGGCAGGACAGCGCGTATTCGTATGTGTGGATGGAGTTCTGCCGCGGCGACCGCGACGATCCGGAGGCCGTGACGGTCGGCATCGGGATGCGCGCCACCCGCGGCAACGACAAGGTCACCCGCTGGTATTTCGTCGTCGACGGCCGGGTCGGGGTGGACTTCTCGCTGCTCGACGCCGAGGATCGGCCGCTGACCCGCAAGCAGCTGATCGACGAGGTCGGCGCGGACGCGGTGTCGGATCGGCCGGTGGACTACCGGGCGGCGATCGACGCGCGGCTGTTCGGGCTCGGCGCACAGCGCTACGAGCAGCTGATCAATCTGATCCTCACGCTGCGGCGGCCGCAGCTGGCGAAGAATCTCGACCCGAAGGGGTTGTCGCAGGCGTTGACCGACGGTCTGCGGCCGCTGGACGACCGGCTGGTGCTCGAGGCGGCCCGCTCGTTCTCCGACATGGAGGAGGTCGCGCGGGTGCTCGAGTCGCTGTCGGCGGCGGACGAGGCGGCGCAGCGGTTCGTCACGGTGTACGGGAGGTATCTGCGGCAGCAGGCGCGGGCGGACGTCGAGCAGGTCGCGGCTCGGCTGGCGGCGGTCGACGCCGGGATCGAGACGCTGCACGGCGCGGCGGCGGACCGGCTGCGGTCCGGGACCGAACGTGCGACCGTCGAGCAGCAGCTCGCCGAGACCGAGCGGGAACTCGAGCAGGCCCGCGCGAATCTCGAGGCACTGCAACGCTCGAGCGCGTACGAGGGCAAACAGCAGCTCGACGACCTGGCGCAGGCCGTCGCGAATCTGGAACGCACCACCATCGCGCAGGGCGAGCAGGCCCGGCGGGCGCAGGCCACGCTCGCGCAGCGCACCGAGGAGACCGAACGCGCGGCCGCCGCGGTGACGGCGGCGGTGACGGCGCTCGCGCGGGGCGAGGCGGCGCTGGCCGCGGCGGCGGAAGACGCGGGAATCGTCTGGGCCGCACCGCAACCCGAGGTACGCGCCGAACAGCTGGCGGCCGCGATCGACGGGCACGTGGCCGAACGCGAAGCCGATGTGCAGGCGGTGCGGTCGGCGCTCTCGCGCGTCGAGGGGGCCGCCTCGGCGCGGACGCGCGCGGAGGCGTCGGCGCAGCGGGGCCGCGCGCAACTGGACACCGCGCGGGCCGCGGTCGAGGCGGCGGAGACGATGGTCGAGCTCGCCCGCGCCGAGACGGCGAATCAGCTGCGCACCTGGTGGGGTGAGCACGGCGACGAGTTCGCGGCGGCAGGGGTCGCGACCGGCCTGCTCGACGCCCTCGACGACGCGATCGCCCGCGCCGGCGACGACGACGCGCCCGCCCCGGCGGCGGTGCTGGCGGCGCACACCGCGTCCGCGGTAGAGGAACTGAAGTTCCGGCGGCGGTCGTGCGCGGCGGACGCGGAGGCGCTCGAGGCGCGGATCGGGGAACTCGAGTCCGAGCGGGCGGCGATCGCGGCCGAACACGACGACGCTCCCCCGCCGTTCCCGGCCCGGCGCGGCGACCGGGAGGGTTTGCCGGGTGCGCCGTTGTGGCGGCTGGTGCGCTTCGCCGACGAGGTCACGCCGGAGGCAGCGGCCGGGATCGAGGCCGCGTTGGAGGCGGCGAATCTGCTGGACGGCTGGGTGTCCGACGAGTCGGTGCCGGGCGCCGACACCGAATCCGAGCAGTTCCTGGAGCCGCTGCCGGCGGCGCAGCGTCCGGCCGGGCGCACCCTGGCCGACGTGCTGGTCGCCGAGCCCGATGCCGGTGTTCCGGAGCAGCGGGTGCGGGATCTGCTCGCGTCGATCGCGTTGACCCCGGCGGACGAGTCGGTCGCCGTGGCCGTCGACGAGAGCGGCCGGTTCCGGCAGGGCGTGCAGGTCGGGCGCCACGGCAAGGACCACGCGGAGTTCATCGGGGCGACCGCGCGGGCGCGGCGCCGGCAAAGCCGGATCGCGGATCTGGACACGATGATCGCCGAGGCGCGGGCCGCGGTGGAGGCGCTGGGCGCGGACCGGCGCCGGCTCGGGGAGCAGCTGACCCGGCTCGAGCGGGCCGCGTCGGCGTTGCCGCGCACCGGCACCGTGTCGGCGGCGTTGCGGAAGGTCACCGAGTGCGCCGGCGCGCTGCGGACCGCGACGGAATCGGCCGCGGCGGCGGACCGCGACTTCGATCAGGCCCTGGCCGAGCATGCGGCGCGGGAGCAGCAGGTGCGGGCCGCGGCGGCCGCGCATCGCGCCCCGCACACCGCGCGCGAGCTCGACGCGGTCGCGGCGGCGATCCGGCACTTCCAGACGCAGGGTCAGGCACTGCTGCGGGCCCGGCGCGAGCACACCGCCGAGCTCGAGCGGTCGCGGGATGCGGCGGCGCGGCTCGACGAGGCGCGGCGGGCCGCCGAGGAGTCGGCGGAGCAGGCGGCGGTCGCCGAGGAGTCGTTGACGGCGCAGCAGCAGCGGCTCGAGACGCTGCGGGACGCGCTCGGTGCCTCCGCGGAACAGATCGACGAGCAACTCGAGCAGGCCCGTGCGCGGATCGAGGCGGCGAAGGCGGCGCAGCGCACCGCCCGCAAGGCCTACGACGCGGCGATCGAACGGATCGGCAAGGCCGAGGCGGCGCACACCGCGGCCGAGCAGACACTGCGGTCGGCGCTGGTGGAGGCGCTCGCCGACGCCGAGCACCTGGCCCCCTATGCGCGCCCGGAGTTGTTGGGGCTGTTGGGGATCGAGCAGCCGCACGCGTGGCCGGCGGGTCCGGCGGCATGGCTCGACGCCGATCAGCTGGTGTATCGGATCCAGCGTGACACCGGCGAGGAGGTTCCGGTGCTGCCGGCGGAGGTGTCGGCGCTGTTCGCGTCGCTGCTGGCGGCGACCGAGTCGGTGACGGTGTCGGAGTCGGCCCGCAAGTCGACGCGCACGGCGCTGACGTCCGCGTTGCAGGAGTTCGATGCGCAGCTGGCGGCGGCGGGTCAGGACTATCGGCTGCACTGGGACGCCCCGGACGGGGTGACCGTGGTGCGGGTGCAGGACGAGCAGGGGTTCTCGTCCGTCGGGCAGTTCGCGACGCGGATCGCCGCCGCGCGCCGCGATCAGGAACTGCTGCTCACCGACGCCGAGCGCCGCATCCTCGAGGACGCGTTGCTGACCGGGCTGGCGCAGCAGATCCACGAGCGCACCGTCGACGCCCGCGCGCTGATCGCCCGGATGGGCGCCGAGATGCGCAAGCGGCACATGTCCTCGGGCAACACGATCGGCGTGCACTGGGCGTTGGCCGATCATCTCGACGACCGGTCGCGGGCCGTGTGCCGACTGCTGGACCGCGACGCGTCGGCGTTGGGCGCGGACGAATTGTCCGAGGTGCGCGCGCATTTCGCGGCGCAGATCCGCGCCGAGCGGGCGACGCACCCGGAGCGGTCGTACCCGGAGATCCTGGCCTCGACGCTGGACTACCGGCGGTGGCGGGTGTTCTCGTTCAGCCTGATCTCCGCGGACGGCACCGAGGACCGGTTGACGGTGGCGCGGCATTCGGCGCTGTCCGGTGGTGAGCAGTCGGTGTCGCTGCATCTGCCGTTGTTCGCGGCGGCGCACGTGATGCTCGATTCGGCGGATCCGCACGCGCCGCGGCTGCTGGCGCTGGACGAGGCGTTCGCCGGTGTCGACGACACCGGCCGCAGCGAGCTGCTGAGCCTGTGTGTGCAGTTCGACCTGGATCTGTTCATGACCGGGTTCGACCTGTGGATCACCTACGCCGGCGTGCCGGCGTGTGCGCACTACGACCTGGCGCATTCGGTGGCCGAGCACACGGTCGCGGCGACGCTGCTGGTGTGGTCGAGCGGGGATCTGCTCGCCGAGCACGACGGGTCGGAGCTGACCGCGGCGCTGGGTTCGCCGGGAACGCGGCGGGTGCTCGCGCCGGTCGAGGGGGCGCTCGAGTTCGCCTAGCGACCCGGCCGGCGGGGTGCCTGCTCCCCGCCGTCGCCCGATATCCCCCGTGCGGGGGATGGTCACCGGCGCGGCCGCGGGCTCACACTGACGGTATCGGCAGTACCGCCCGGTCACGCGAAACGTAGCGGAAAGCCTTTCCGGCAGAACGTATTTCGATGTGTGCGCCGGTCGTGGAATCCGGGCTGCCGTGTCGGTGCAGGAGGTTCGTCATGACCACCGTCGGAGAGCATGCCGGCGATCGCCCGGTCCAGGTGTTCCGGGGTCCGGGCGACGTGCTGCTGTGCATGACCAATGTGCGCGGGCTCGGGCGGGACAGGGTCCTGCGTCGTGGGCGCACCGCGGTGCGGCCGGGGTCGGAGGAATCCGGCTCCCCCGCCGCCGGGCTGTACGCGCGGTGCGTCCGCGGCCGGCTCGGGCACGCAGCCCGCTCCGCCTGATCCGACGTGTTCGATCCCCGGTTCAGGAGCACCCCATGGATACCGAAGCCCCGCACCCCGATCCGCCCGTCCGGCGTGTCGTCGACGCCGTGGTCGACGCGGTCGCCGACCTGGGGGTGAGTCACGTCTTCGGGGTGGACGGCGCCAACATCGAAGATGTCTACGACGCGTTGTTCGCCACCGACCGGCCCGTCCAGGGGGTGGTGGCCAAGCACGAGTTCGCCGCCGCCACGATGGCCGACGGCTATGCCCGCACCACCGGCGGGCTCGGGGTGGTGGCCGCGACCTCCGGCGGCGGGGCGATGAATCTGGTGGCCGGGCTCGCCGAGTCCTTCGCGTCCCGGGTCCCGGTGCTGGCGCTGGTCGGGCAGCCACCGACCAGGCTCGAGGGCGCCGGCGCGTTCCAGGACTCGAGCGGTAAGGCCGGCACGATCCACGCGGTCCGGCTGTTCACCGAGATCTCCCGGTACTGCGCGCGGGTCGAGGGTCCGGACGAGTTGCCCCGGCACCTCGACCGGGCGGTCGCCGCGGCGTGGTCCGGTGGGCCCGCGGTGCTGTTGCTGCCGAAGGACGTGCAGCAGGCCGCCGTCGACCGCGGATTCGCGTTCGCACCGCCGGCCCGCCGCTCCGGCCACGATCCGCGTGGTCTCGCCCGGATCCGGGACCTGCTCGCCGCGGCCCGCCGGACCGGGAAGATCGTGTTCGTCGCCGGGGATCAGGTGGCGCGGGACGACGCCCGCGAGCAGCTGCGCGCCCTCGCCGCCGCGACGGATGCCGCGGTCGGGGTCGTCCCGGACGCCAAGGACGTCTATCCCGCCGACGAGCCGGGCTTCAGCGGGGTGGCCGGCTGCATGGGGCACGCCGAACTGGTCGAGGCGGTGCGGCACTGCGCGTTGTGCCTGCTGATCGGGACCCGGATGCCGGCCCTGGCCCGCACCGGTCTGGAGGCGGCCCTCGACACGGTCCCGGTCGCCGGCATCGGTGCCGAGCCCCCCTATCTGCCCGCCGAGCACGCCACCGTCCTCGACCTGCGTGCCGGGTTGGGTGCCCTCGCCGAGGAGCTGTCGCCGGCGCGGCCGGCCGGGGCCGTCGCGCCCTGGATGTCGGCGCCGTTGCCGGTCCCGCTGCGCGACGGACCGGGGCTGCGGTACCGGGAGGCCGTCGAGGCGCTCGCGGTGATGATGCCGGCCGGCGCCGATGTGTTCGCCGACGCCGGCAACACGGGAGCGTCGGTGGTGCACCATCTTCCGGTGTCGCGGGGTGGCCGGTTCGTCGTCGCGCTCGGGATGGGCGGGATGGGCTACAGCTTCGGCGCGGCGATCGGCTCCGCGTTCGCCCGGCAGCGGCGGACCTTCGTCATCGCCGGCGACGGCGCCTTCTTCATGCACGGGATGGAAATCCACACGGCGCTCGAATATCGGCTGCCGGTCACCTTCGTGGTGTTCAACAATAACGCCCACGCCATGTGCGTGACGCGCGAGCAGCTGTTCTACGGGAATCGGTACAGCTTCAACCGGTTCCGGCCGTCCCGGATCGCCGAGGGGGTCGCGGCGATGTTCCCGTCGATGCCCGCGTACCCGGCCGGGACCGTCGACCAGCTCTTCGACGCCCTCGAACTCGCGACCTCGGCGAGCGGTCCGTCGTTCATCGCCGTGGACTGCGACCCCGACGAGATCCCCCCGTTCCTGCCCTTCCTGCAATGAACCCAGCGAGGAGGACCACCGTGACCGTCCCGCTTCCCGCTCTCGCGGACATCCCCGGCGGCTTGCTTCCCGGGGTGCTGCGGATCGAAACCTCCGACCGCGAGTCGACGACCCCGATCATCCTGGACATGCTGCGGTCGGTGTATCCGCACGACCGGATCTTCGGCGACTACTGCACCGTCCACGGCTACATCGCGGCACCCCCGCGGGAGGTGTACCGGTACCTGTCGGACACCCGCAGCCTCGAGGAATGGACGTACAGTCTGCGCGACTTCACACCCACCGAAACGCCCGGGCTGTGGTCGGCGCACGACCGGCTCGGCACCGACACCACCATCTACACCCGCACCGTGGCGAACCCGGACGCGATGACCGTCGACTACCACTGCGCCTGGGACCAGGCCCGGCACCTGTGGATGATCTACCTGCTGCGGGTGGTCGACGCGCAGACGGTGTTCGACAAGCCCGGATCGGTGGTGCTGTGGACGAACTGCCACCACCCGTTCTACGACCGCAACCCGTATCCGGAGACCGCGCCGGCGGGCCGCAAGGTCTGGGTCGGGGACTTCTGGGACATGTTCGCCGCCGGGCACCGCCTGGAACTGGACAATCTCACCGCCCTGTGCGAATACCGGGCCCGCCGCGGCCTGCCGATCACCCCCGCCTGGATGAGGTGAGCCCGGCATGGTCACGGTCAGCCTGCTCGACGTCGCGAGCTACCTGCCCGGCCCGCCGATCGGCACGGAGTTCTTCACCCGGTTCGCGCGGTCGGACCGGATGGCCCGCAACGTCATGTTCCGCGCCCCCACCCACCGCCATCACGTGGCCGACGGGGAATCCGCCGTCGACATGGCCGAACGCGCCGTCGCCCCGCTGATCGAACGCCACGGCCGCGCGGCGGTCACCGGCGTCGATGTGCTGCTCACGCACACCCAGCTGCCGGACCTGCCCGTACTCGGGTGCGGTGCGGAGCTGGCACGCCGGCTGGGCATGACGCCGCGGTGCATCCTCGACGTGCACAACGGGGGCTGCGCGGCGTTCGTGCACATGATCGAACTCGCCCGGACCCTGCTGACCGGCACCGGGGCCGGCACGGCGCTGATCGTCGCGGTGCAGAACAGCGCCGGTCAGATCTTCACCCAGCCCGAGGTGCGGTCGCTCGCGCAGGCCGCGGTCCCCGGGGACGGTTGCGGCGCCGCGCTGCTGGGGGTCTCGGAGCGCGCGCCGATCCTCGGCATCGAGAGCCGGCATCATCCCGAGTACGCCGGGGACATGACCGCCGAGATCGACCCGCCCCGCAAGTACTGGGCCCCCGGCACCGGGCAACTGCACATCGCCTTCACCGACGCGAAGATCACCGCCGTCTTCGCGCGCGGCAACCGGCTGGTCCCGGAGACGGCGCTGGCGGTGTGCGATCGGATCGGCGTGAAGTCCACCCAGGTCGATACTTTCGTCACCAACCAACCCAACCGGTTGTTCCTGCGCAACTGGCGCGAGGCCCTCGAACTGGCCCCCGAGCGGCATCCCGACACCTTCGACGAGTGCGGCAACCTGTTCGGCGCGGCCATCCCGGTCACCCTCGACGCCGAAAACCGGGCCGGCCGGATCCCGAACGGATCGCTGGTGCTGCTCGCCGGATTCGCGCACGCCGGCGACTACGCCGCCGCCGCGGCGATCCGGTGGGGTGCGGCGCCGTGAGCGTGGTTCAGTTCGGCGGCGCGAGTTCGACGTCGGTGAACTCGACGGTCGCGCCCTCGGTCAGCGGCGGGGTCTCACCGGCCTCGCCGTGCCGGAAGAACGTGGGCGCGCCGAGCGTGGCCCGCAGCGTGTAGGTGCCGGGATCGGGCACCACGAAGTTGTTGGCGTAGTGGAAGAACGTGGAGTAGTAGAAGTTCAGCTGCTTCGAATCGACCACCTGACCGTCGCCGCCGACGACCTCGAGGGTGATCGGCACGTCGGGCACGATCCGCCCGGTGGATGCCTCGAACGGGATGATCTCGATGTGGTAGTTCTCCCCCGGCGCGGGTTCCCGGAACTGCTGCTCGGCGCCGGCCGGTTCGTACCACGGTTCGGCGGCCTCGACGATGTAGCCCACTCGCCACGGACCCGAGGTGGTCTCCCCACCCTCGGCGGAGATTTCCTCTTCCACGGTGGTGTACTGCTCGACGACACCGGCCGGGGCCGCGGCGTCGGCCGCTTCCGTCGTGGTGGCGGTGGTGGTGGAGTCGGCGGCGCTGCTGTCGCTGTCGCTGCAGCCCGCCAGGGCCAGAGCGCCGGCGGCACCTGCGGCCGCGAGAATTCGAGGTATCCGTCCCATCGGTTCCTCCTCGGAAGTGCCGGACCGGACGGGCTCGAAACAAGTGAGGCTAAGCTAGCATCGCCGCCGGTGTGGTCGTGTGTCTTTCCCGGAACCGGGTCGTCCGGGCCGATATTCGATTGTCCGGCGGCAGTGGCGCTGCTTGGATCGGGTCATGAGCGAACGCACCCGGATCACCCGCAAACCGGACCGCGGCACCGACGATCGGGCGGTCCTGCACAGGCTGCTCGACGACGCGCGGGTCGCGCACGTCGGGTTCGTCCGTCACGGATATCCGGTGGTGCTGCCGATGGCGTTCGGCCGGGACGGCAACCGTCTGTTCCTGCACGGGTCGACCGGTGCCGGCGCGTTCCTCGCCGCGCGCAGCGGCCTCGAGGTCTCGGTCGCCGTCACCCACCTCGACGGTCTGGTGTTCGCGCGCTCGACGTTCGACAGCAGCATGAACTACCGCAGCGCCGTCGTCTTCGGGGTCGCGACCCCGGTCCCCGGCGACGAGAAGGAAGTCGCGTTGCGGGCGGTCACCGAACATCTCATGCCGGGCAGGTGGGACGAGGTCCGTCCCCCGACCGCGAAGGAACTCGCGGCGACGACGGTGCTCGAACTTCCGTTGGACGAGGTGAGCGTGAAGGTCCGCGCCGCCGGGCCCGGCGAGTCCGCCGACGACGGTGAGGACCACAGCGTGTGGGCCGGGGTCGTCCCGCTGCACACGGTCGCGGGTGCGCCGGAGCGGTCGCCGCTCACCGATTCCGCTGTGCCACTGCCGGGCTCGGTCCGTTCCCTACTCTGACCCGAGGTGGGTGTGCACATCTTGTCGCTCCGCCTCGGGGCGGATTCAGGAGGCCAACGCAACACCCGCGATCAAATCCGAAAGCACATTACAGGGCTTCTTCCACCCGAGTGTCTTCCGCGGACGGATATTGAGCAGCCGCTGAACTTCGGTGAGATCCTCCTCGGCGATCTCACCGAAGTTCGTGCCCTTGGGATAGAAGTCACGAATCAACCCGTTCGACGCTCCTATGTTTGTCAACCAGAGATGTGGTTGTTGGCATCTCTGGTAGCGGACTCCATCACGCGGTAGAGCTTTCTTGCGAGGGTTCGTTTGAGGCAGCGTCGAATGTCGCGGTGTGTCTTACCTTCCAGGGTTCGGCGAGCTTCGTAGGCACGACTCTGCGGGTGACATCGCAACCGGGTGATCGCGACGGTGTGCAGTGCCCGGTTCAGAGCACGGTCGCCGCCTCGGTTGAGTCGGTGCCGACTTCGCTGCCCACTACTGGCCTCGAGTGGGGCGACACCGGCGAGCGAGGCGAACGCTGCCTCGTTGCGGACCCGCCCCGGATGGGACCAACTGAGCAACAGTCGAGCAGCTACCACGGGGCCGACGCCCGGTTGCGCAAGCAACGCCGGCCCCGCAGGATGCTGCTGCAGCAGACGGCCCAGCTCCGGATCGAGTTCGTCGAGTTGACCTGTGAGAAAACGGATACGGGCTGTGATCGACTGCAACGTCAGTACCGTGACGCGGTGTTCGACGGTGGCCGTTGTCGTCGTGGTCGACGATTCGATGCGGGATAGTTGTTTGGTCAGCGAAAGTCCGCGCAGAGTGGCGCGTAGGTGTTCGGGGGCGGCGACGATCAGACTTTTGAGCTCGTTGATGGCCTTGGTTCGACTGACGAGAACCCCTTCGCGGGTGGCAGTCAGGGTGCGGATCGCTTCCCGAAGTCCGCGTGCTCGGGGACTGCCCTGGTGCTCACGCGCCAGCGCACTGTGTGCCGCGCGGATCGCGTCGAGGCGATCATTCTTCGCGCCGCGAGCTCTTTTGAGGCTGCCGACTTCGGTGACATCCTCACCGGCCTGCGCCAATACGTCGGACAGTCCGGCGGCGAAGCTCCCGGTCCCTTCGAGCGCCCAGATCCGTCGACCAGGTGCGCGCTGGCGTGCCCAGTCCAGTATGCGGGCGTAGCCGGCGCCATCCGCAGATTCCACAAGGTGCGCGTGGACGCCGCCGGTGGCGGTGTCGAGTACAGCGAGGTCGATAGTGTCGCGGTCGGGGTCTCCTCCGATGACGAAATCGTATTCTTCTGCGAGCATGGTCATTACGGTTGCCTTCCATTTCGTCGGCGATCGTGGTCGGCACCGGCCTGGGAAGAAGTCACGTGTCGCGGCAGCACTGTGAGGGGTCACGCCTCATCGGCGGACAAGCTCCTGATCAAGCCAAGACAAGTGGGCCAAGCCGGTGTCGGCAATCCGAAGGGACATGTCAAACGCAGGGCACACGCAGACGTGGCCAGTATTCTCGGGAGTCACCCCAGATCGCTAATACCAGCTTGACCGATCAGCCCGACTGGGCCACCTCAAATACTCACAGTGTTCTCATTGGTCCCCCGCCGCCACGGAGAGTGCGGATCGCAGAAGAAGACCCGGCAGCCCGTCGCCACAGTGAACATCGCATGCTGCGCCATCTCCTGCCCCTGGTCCCAGGTGATCGTGCGCACCAGATCCTCCGGCAATCCCGCGATCATCCGGGCAAGCACATCGATCACCGTGGCACTGTCCCGCCGTCCGGGCAGATGCCCGATCAACACATACCGACTCGACCGCTCCACCAACGTAACCAAGCCCGAATTATCTGGCCCCACAACGAGATCACCTTCCTTACGTTGTAGCGGTGGGCGACATCAGGGTCCGGACATAAGGTCCTGATCGCTCTCCTTGGGACAGCGGGTATGGCTGAGATCGCCCTGCCGCAACGACGGCTCACTGGGAATGGCCACCCGCTGTCCTACTGCCAGCTCGACCGCTCATTGAGACTCGCGCACCGATCGTTGGGTAAGGACGTGCCGGCGCGGCTGTCAGGCAAGGAGACGCCCAGTAGGGACGACGATGGGGAGGGACTTCGTGAGCGAACTATGGGTAGGCATCGACGCCGGGAAACGCGCCCATCACTGCGTCGCGATCGACGCAGCAGGATCCGTGGTGTTGTCCAAGAGGATCGTCAACGACGAAAGTGCCCTCCTCGACCTGATCGCGGCAGTGCTCGCCACGGCGAACGGCGATCCCGTGGTCTGGGCCACCGACCTGAACACCGGTGGGCCGGCGCTGTTGCTCGCCTTGCTCGAAGCACACGGCCAGCAGGTGCTCTACATTCCCGGGCGGATCGTGCACCACGCCGCAGCGACCTATCGCGGGGACGGCAAGACCGACGCGAAGGACGCACGGATCATCGCCGACCAGGCCCGCATGCGCAGGGATCTTGGGCCTGTCCGAGCCGCCGACCAGATCAGCACCGATCTGCGACTGCTCACCTCGCATCGCACGGACTTGATCTACGACCGGGTCCGGATGATCAATCGCCTGCGGGCACTGCTGCTGGAGTACTTTCCCGCTCTCGAAGCGGCCTTCGACTACTCCAAGAAGGCGCCGTTGGTCCTGTTGAGTGGATTCCAGACAGCAGAGGCCATCCGACGCATGGGCGAAAGCCGGCTCGCGACGTGGCTGCGCAAACGCGGCTGCCGCAACAGTTCTCAGATGGCGGCCAAGGCGGTCGCCGCCGCGCACGCCCAGGACACCACGTTGCGCACCCAGCCGACGGGTGCAGCGCTCGTAGCACGCATGGCAGCCAAGATCACGGCACTCGACCTGGAGATCGCCGAGATCGATGCAACGATCACCGAACGGTTCGCCGCGCACCGTGACGCCGAGATCTTGACCAGCATGCCCGGCTTCGGCACCGTGCTGGCGGCGACCTTCCTGGCCAACACCGGCGGTGATCTGAGCGCATTCGGAACCGCCGACCGGCTCGCCTCGGTGGCCGGGGTGGCTCCTGCTCCCCGCGACTCGGGCAGGATCAGCGGCAACCACCACCGGCCCCGTCGCTTCAATCGGCGTTTGATGCGCACCTGCTACCTCGCCGCGCTGTCGAGTCTGAAGAGCAGTCCGTCCTCACGCAGGTTCTACGACCGCAAACGTTCCGAGGGTAAGAGTCACAAGCAGGCATTGATCGCGCTTGCACGCCGACGAATCGCTACCTTGTGGGCGATGCTGCGCGACCGCACCCACTACCAGGAGCCGGACCCGGTCAACCTCGCTCAAGCTGCTTGACAACAGCATTGAGATTCCCAATGCCCCGGCACCGCACGGTCGGTCACCTCCGCGGGACGATCGCTGAGCCGAGCCCCGTCCAGCCACGGCCTGGTGTTGCGCGCCGGCAGTTTCGATCGCGGCATCCGCTTGCTCCGCCCGGTCCGCAGCGCCTTGACCACGGTCAACTCGTGCCGCAGCGCACCTCGTCCCTGAACATAGAGTTCCTGGTAGATCGACTCGTGCGAGATGTGCATCTCCTTCCGATCCGGGAACATGATCTTCAGCTCCGCCGCGACCTGCTCGGGCGAGTACTTCAAGTTCAACAGATCGATTACGTGACCGCGCAATTCCAGGTCGTCGAGCTTGCGTGTCCGGGAGCGCGGTCGGTCACGCAACGCCCGGTAGTGGGCGATATCGGCGCTGTAGCGTTGTTCACCCCAGTCCGTGACACTGTGCGCCCGCACCTCCCTCGAGACGGTCGATACCGACACCCCGAGTTCGGCAGCGATCCGGCGCATCGACAACGGTTCCGGCAGCGTCAACGCGGCCTGGATGAACGATCGATCCGCCAAGGTCAATCGTCGATATGACCTACCAGGCGTCTGCGGGGGTTCGGCGTCGACCGGAAGCGGGGTCACCCCGCCCACCGCCCCCATGTTCAGATCCAGACCTGCGCTCGCCGCCCACCTGTCCACCGTCATCCTCGACACCCCCAGAGTGTCACCCAACGTCACGGTGGAGCTTCCACGGACCAGTCCTCGGTACGCTTCGGCTCGGGTCTCCCACGGAATCCTTCTTGCCACGTCTGCACCCCTTCATCCAGGGGTGTTGCGTTGGCTACCTGAATCCAAGCGGCGTTTCGCGACAAGATGTGCACACTCGAAAGCCTGTGCCGCTGCCTCGCGTCCCGGATCACGTGCCGCAGAATGTCCGGAAGCTCTCGGTGAACGATTGCGGGGCAGGCTCGGTGTACTCGGACCACTCGTCACGGCGGTCGAACGGATGCGTCACGACCTCGAGCAGCTTCTCGAAGGGCGCGAGGTCGCCGCCGGTCGCGGCTCGCAGGGCTGCGTCGAGCCGATGGTTGCGCGGGATGTAGAGCGGGTTCACGCGGTCCATCGCGTCCGCCGCCTCCGACGGTCCACGGCCCTGCTGCTGCAAGGCATTTCGCCAGCGTTCCAGCCACGGCCCGATGTGCTCGCGCGGTACGAGTCGGTCGAGCGGCGCCGGATCCCCACGCAGTTCGTCCGCGAGAGCGCGGAAGGTGCCCGTCCAGTCGGCGCCGTGGCCGGCCAGCAGGGTCAGCAGGTCGTCGATGAGCGCCCGATCCACGGACCCGCCCGTGAAGCCGAGTTTCGCGGCCATCCCCGCCGTGTAGTGGTTCTCGTACCGTTCGTCGAAGGTGTCGAGGACGGCGGTGATCGCGGCGATCGCGTCGTTCGGCTCGGAATCGACCAGTGTCAGCAAGGTTTCCGCGAGGCGCGCCAGATTCCACTTCAGGACGCGCGGCTGGTTCCCGAACGCGTAGCGACCGGTGTGGTCGATGGAACTGAACACCGCCGCCGGGTCGAACCCGTCGAGGAAGGCGCACGGACCGTAGTCGATGGTCTCGCCGGAGATGGTCGTGTTGTCGGTGTTCATCACCCCGTGTACGAAGCCCACCAGCATCCACCGCGCCACCAGCGACGCCTGCGCCTCGACCACCGCCTGGAAGAAGGCCAGGTACCGACCGTCCTCCCCCTGCTCCGGCAGGGAGGTGAGCTCCGGATAGTGGCGGGCGATCGCGTAGTCGGCGAGCGACTGCACGACCTCGCGCTGACGGACCGCGAACTCGAAGGTACCCACCCTCAGGTGACTGGACGCGACGCGCGCGAGCACGGCACCGGGTTCGACGCCGTCACGGTAGACCGGCCGGCCGGTCGCCACCACCGACAGCGACCGGGTGGTGGGGATCCCGAGCGCATACATCGCCTCGCTCACCAGGTACTCGCGCAGCATCGGCCCGACCACCGCGAAGCCGTCGCCGCCGCGGGAGAACGGCGTGGGCCCCGAACCCTTCAGATGCAGATCCGCGCGCCGACCGTCAGCGTCGACGAGTTCGCCGAGCAGCAACGCCCGTCCGTCCCCGAGGAGCGGGGCGTACCCACCGAACTGGTGACCGGCATAGGCCATCGCGACCGGCTTCGCCCCGACCGGCACCGCGGAGCCGGCCAGCACGGCGACACCGTCGTCGGTTCGCAGGGAGGCCGCGTCCAACCCCAGCGACGCCGCGAGGTCCTCGTTGAGCACGAGCAGCTTCGGGTCTGGTACCTCGGCGCCCTGCCACGGCACTGCCAACCCGCCCATCTCGTCGACGAACGTGCTCTCGAGGCCGGACACCGCGGTGCTCGTGCCTGTCGGGAAATCCGGGATCGTCGCCATCCCCCGAGCCTAGCCACCCCGCCGTGCGGTGCGCCGCGCGCACGACCGTCAGGTCGGTGCATGTGCACCGAGGAAGTCGTCGATCGCCTGCACAACCTGCGCCGGCTGTTCGTCGTGGGGATTGTGCCCGGCGTGCTCGATGATCCGCAGCGTCGAGCCGGGGATGCCGGTCGCGAGCTCGTGTTGGCATGCCGGTGGGAAGACGAAGTCGTCGCGGCCGCCGAGAACCAAGGTGGGGACCCTGATCTCGCCGAGCCGGTCGAGGACCGACCACCCCTTCAGCAGGTGGCGACCGGCGAAGATGAGCGGCTCGGGCCGGGGTCGCGAGCGCCACGCTCCGGCGGCGAGTTCGCGAGCCAGGACGCCGAGACTGTAGTGGTGGAAGTACGCACGCCCGATCCGCGCGAAGATCGGGTAGTACTCACGCGGGGTGAACTCGCCCGTGAACCAGCGCCGCACCAAGTCGGCGTCCGCGCGACTGTAGCCGCGTTCGAGCACGACCTCGGCGGCGTTCTGCCGTTCCCACCGGCTGTCGGCGCTGGTGTCGAGCAGGACGAGCTGCGAGACGCGGTCGGGGTAGCGCAGCGCGTATTCGAGCGCGACCTGCCCGCCGAACGAGTGTCCGAGCACCGCCCACCGCTCGAATCCGAGGTGCTCACGCAGGCCGTCGGCGTCCGCGGTCAGGTTCTCCCAGGTCATCGATTCGACGGGCGCACCGACCGAGCGACCGTTGCAGCGATGGTCGTAGAACACGAGCGTGAACCGATCCGCGCACGCCCGCAGCGACTGCATCGTCCACAGATCCGCGGACGGGCCACCATGCATGATCAGCAGCGGAGGGCCCTGCCCGACGACGTCGACATACAGGTGGGTGTCCCGAATCAGGATACGGCCGGGCCGAACGCGGCGCAGCCCGGCCCACCCGCGTGGACGAAGGAGATCTCCGCGGGGCGCAACCGCGTCCGTCGGAGGCTCCGATGTCCGGGCGGCACGTTCGATGTTGCGTTTCAGAACGCGCAACATGCGGGCCTGCATGATCCACACCATCGGCGGGAAGACCCAGAAATACACGAAACGGGCGACCCAGCGCGGACGGCCCGCCTGATATCCGCTGATCAGCAGGCGTGTGCGCCGACCGGGAAGGTCCTTCAGCAGAAAGCCCCACGATCCTTCGATGTAGGTGGCGGGGCGGGGTTGACGAGGGTCGAGAGTTCGGCCGCGTAGATCGCTCAGCCCGTGGAGACCGAGGAACCGGTTCTCCTCCATCGTCGCGACGGTGTATGCGTCTCCGGGACCCGCGCCGGGCGCCCAGTATCGGAGGGTGTCTCCGCACCGGAGGTCCTGCCACTCCGGATGAACCCGGCTCGCGCTCGGACGGCCCGCGTTGTCCAGGTGATCCCACGAGTACCAGCCGCCCCGGTCCCAGCCCATCTGCACCAGCCACGGCCACACCTGTTCGGGCGGGGCGTCGATGGTGATGGCCATGGCTCCCGATCGCTCGCCGTCGGGAACCAGCTCGGCGCCGGGGAACGGTCCGGTGATCTCGTCCTCGGTGGCTCCCCATCGCACGAGTCGAGGACGTATCACGCCGGCGTAGATGGCGGCCGCTGCCGCTCCCGCGATCCCGATGCCCGGTGCGAGTGCCATCCGTTGAGGGTGCGCCCGTTCGCTGAAGCTTCGCAAGGGCGCCGGATACGGTCGAGGTACGCGACCGTTCGGAGAGAAGGACGCACAGCATGAGCGCTGGTCCCGGCACGTTGTGGACGATCGGCCATTGGACCTGCCCGCCCGCCGTCGTGCTCGACACGCTCACCTCGGCGGATATCGAATTACTTGTCGACGTGCGCAAGATGCCGGGCTCGCGCCGGAGCCCGCAGTTCGACGCCGACGCGATGCCGGCCTGGCTCGACGGCGCCGGCATCGGATACCTGCACCTGGCCGAGCTCGGCGGCCGGCGCCCGAAGCAGAGGGACGTCGACCCTGCCCTCAACGCCGGGTGGCGGAACGCCGCTTTCAAGAACTACGCGGACTACACGCTCACGCCCGCCTTCGAGGCCGGGCTCGCGCGGCTCACCGGCCTCGCCTCGGACCGGCACGTCGCGATCATGTGCGGCGAGCCGATGCCCTGGCGCTGTCACCGCCTGCTGATCGCGAACGTCCTGACGGCGCGGGGATGGACGGTCGTACACCTGATGACCGACGCCGCTCCGAGGCGGCACGAGCTGGGACAGTGGGGTGCGGCACCGTCGGTGAGTCCCGACGGCGTCGTGACCTACCCGCAGACGACAGGAGACACCGCATGAGCGAGAAGTTCGCGGTCGGCGACCACGTCGGCTGGAATTCCGAGGCGGGCCGGGTCTCCGGCACGATCACGAAGGTTCACACGAAGGACTTCGAGTACAAGGGGCACACCCGTCACGCCACCGAGGACGAGCCCCAATACGAGATCGCCAGCGACAAGACCGATCACGTCGCCGCCCACAAGGGTTCCGCGCTGACCAAACTCGCGGACGGCGCCGGGTAGCTCGTCCTGCAGGGCGGCGTCGAACACCTCCAGGTCTCGCGTATCGATCGGCCGAGGCCGGCCGCGCCGCATCTGCCCACCGAACCGGTCGGTGTGCTCGCCCTGGCGGCTCTCGCCGCTCCCACCTCGGTGGTCCCGCTGCCGTAGCGCTGACCGGGCCCGGATGTGGCTGTGGGGCAGTACCGTCGTCACCCGATCCACGCCGGTGTAGCGCGCTGTCCATCGCGGCGCCCCACACCGCTGCGCAGATCCTTCTCGTCCGCCGTCGTAGTCAGGCCGGCACCCCGGAACCGCGCGAACGCTGCAGAGACGTCCCCGGATGTCTGCACCTCGACCCCGAAATGGTTCAAGTACTCTCGTACACGGTTTTCCGACCAGCACCGTCTTCAATGGCGGGTCGTCGACCACGAAGTTGGCGTATCCGGCGGGCTGCTTGTGCGGCGGCACCCCGAACAGAGTCGAGTAGAACGCGATCGCCGTTGCCACGTCCTTCGACGTTGAGCGCAAGCTGAACTCGGATGGTAGACATTGTCGTCACTTCTCCGGATTCGGACACCGGCCCGGGTCGTCCCCGTCGGACGCTCGTGACCGCGTGTCCCCCTTACAGACGCAGCCCGCGCTCGCGGACGCAGCCCGGCCGACGTCACGAACGCGGTGACACCCTCCGATGGGTGTGCACATCGTGTCGTCGCGCCCTGCTGCCGTGCCGCGACAAGATGTGCACAGTCGACAACCCCATCAGCGAATTCGCTGCTGCATCGACGCTCACTACCGGTGGATCCGCCTCGGCTCCTCGGCGGCGGCGCGGGCACCGGCTTCGTCGCCGAGTCGCTCGGCAAGGGTGTGCTGCGCCAGACCCGGCGGCAGCGCCGCGGAGAACTTCAGGCCCGACACCGCGCTCGCCGCAACCTCGGGCGCCCGCCAGGCGACGTTCGCGACCGCCGCAGCCACGTCACGCGGACCGATGCCCGGCAGCAGACGCAGCGACTTCTCGTCGATGCGCTGCCGAGGATCGACCAGCGTCGGCAGGGACGCCTGCAACGTTCGATTCGCGGCGGTGCCGGCCCAGGTCCACCACCGTCCGGTGCCTTCGGACGGCAACGCGACCACGGCCGCATCCGGATCGATCGCGGGTGTGTACCCGGCCCGCAGCTCCACGAGAGTGGCCTGCGCGCGGCGGGTCAGGGTGACGCCCGGCGGCGTCTCACCGAGCAGCACACACCGCATGCCCTGCGCGATCGCGTAGGACACGCCACCGCCGAGCCCCGACCACTTCGCTTTCCCACCGGAGTCGACAGGTTCGACGAAGCAGCGCCGCCGTGGCCAGTCCACGTGCGTGACCTTCCACGATCGACCACCGAGCAGGAGCACACGCGGACCGTCGACCTCCTCCACCAACAGGTCGGTACCGATGGTGCCGACCTCGTTACGCCCGGCGAGCACCGTGAATTCCGGTGGCGCGCTGAACACAGCGGTCAGGTCGGAGAAGTAGCGCCGTCCGAATCGCCGCTCGGCTTCCGGCCCGATGTGCAGAAATCCACTGTCGCGTTCGAAATAGCCTTCGGCACAGAGGAACTGCAGGATATCGTCGGCGGTGTCGTCGAAGATCGGCAGACTCCCCCACCAGTCGCGCCACGTCGCGACACCGATCCGGTGTTCCTGCAGACACAGCGCCATCAACTGTTGCGCGACAATGTGCCGCGGCGAAGGAGGCGGAACGATCGGCTCGACCCAGCCGCGCGCCCAGCGATCCAACATGCCGAGCGCGAGCAGTTCCTGTTCGTCGTCGAGGCACAGGAAAAGGCAGTTGCGGGTCGTGCCCGCGCGGCGACCGGTGCGGCCGAGTCGTTGCAGGAAGGACGCGACGGCGCGGGGCGCCCCGATCTGGATGACGCGGTCGAGGTCGCCGACGTCGATGCCGAGTTCGAGGGTGGAGGTGGCGACGATGACGGTGTCACGCGCTTCGGCGAATGCGGCTTCGGACTGACGGCGTTCGGCTGCGGACAGCGACGAGTGCGAGAGGAAGGTCGTCACGCCGCGTTCGCGGAGCGCTGCGCCGAGTTCCTCGGCGCGGCGACGGGAGTCGACGAATACCAGGCGTTTCTCCCCCTGGTGTAGGGACGCGATGACGGTCGCAGCATTGGCGACGGATCCGACGTAGTCGACGGTGATGTCCGGCGCGGCCGCGGGACCGTCGACGACGGGTGCAACAACCCGCTTGGCGCGCCTGCTGAATCCACCTTGCAGCCAGGACAACAACTCGTCCGGGTTGCCGACGGTGGCGGACAGCCCGATGCGCTGAATGTCTCGCCCTGCGACGCGCGCCAGCCGTTCGAGGACCGCGAGCAGGTGCCAGCCACGATCGTCGCCGGCGAACGCGTGCACCTCATCGACGACGACGGCGCGCAGACCGGAGAACAAGACCCGCGGATCCACCTTGGTGGACACCAGCATTGCTTCGAGCGATTCGGGGGTGGTGAGCAGAATGTCAGGGCGCTCCCGCAGGATCTTCTGCCGCGCGGATTGTCCGACATCGCCGTGCCACACCGCCGCGGTGCGGCCGAGCCATTGGGCGTAGTCGTGCAGGCGTGGCTGCAGGTTGTTCAGTAGCGCGCGCAGTGGGCACACGTACAGGACGGACACGCCCTGCCAGTCCTGCTCGGCCATCGCCGACAGCAGCGGGAATGCGGCGGCTTCGGTTTTGCCGCCGGCGGTCGGAGCGAGCACGAGCGCGTCCTCGCCCGCAAGGATCGGCGCGACCGCGGCTGCCTGGGTTGGTCGGAGCCCGTTCCAGCGCAGGGTGTTCGCGAGGTGGTACTGAACTCCCGGATGCAGGAGAGCGAAGGCGTCGTCGGTCACGAATCGAGCCGTTCGGTCGCGTTGTGGTCGGGCACCCGTCGATCATTCGTGGTCCGGGAAGACGAGGCAACTTCACCTCGGATGTTTGCTGGCGCGTGCGCTGGCGTGATGCCCGGACGGAATGACAGAGAGCCAATGAGCGAAATCAATTCGTCGGATCTACTCAGAGCTGAGACGTGGCTGCAGTAATCATCGAGTGGTCAACTCGAACGCGTCTATCAACGCGGCACGGAGTTCATCGCGGCGGCCGGGCCGGTCGATGCCTGGCGGCGACGGCGAGGGTCCGAAGACAACCCGTGTCGCCGGCGTGACAGCACCGAACGAGTGGGCTCTCCAGCCGTCTTGAACCTTCGCACCCAGCACAAGAACGGACTTCGGATGGTGAATCAGCTCGACGAAGGCCCGGAAGTATTCTCGTCCTCTAGCGAGCTCATCGTCGTCCGGATCGAATCGGCGGATCTGGAACGGGCAGATGTTCCAAGCCACACACCGACGCCGGTCGATCTCCAGTTCACGGAACAGATCGAACAACGTGGCGGCCACCCTGTCGTCGTTGTCCAGCGAGATCAATCGGGAAGGGCCTCGATTCGGATCTGCATCCGCCTGTGGAGCCTTGAGCAACAGGATGACATCCGCATCCACACCGCCGTAAGTCGGATCGAGGTAAGGAAGACGATCGGTGCGGTGCTCGCGTTGGCTGATGCGCCACACCAATCGATTCAGCTCTACAACGGACGGCGCCTCTTTCGCTTGCTGTATCCGCTGCACACGGAGCGCGTCGTCTTTCAGCGCACGCGCGCTACTTGGATATCGAGGATTACTCATCGAGTCGCAGCCTACCCGGCATCGCTCGCGCCAATCCTTAACCTAGTCCGCTTTCCCTGGCTACGCAGCAGCGCTGTCGATTCAGGTGAAACCTCAATGACGATTCGTCGGCGGATTCGGACGTTCAGGATCACGGAGTTCCGAGGGTGATGCAATCGGCAGTCTCGGTCGCAAATCGTCACACGGTTAGGTCACAGATCCAATTCGACGTCGTCGGCGCTGACTGCCTCCCGCTCGGCTGCGGACATCTCCGATGCAGCAATCTTCACGTCGTAGTCGGTGTACGGGTCGAAGTCCGGGTGCAGTTCGATGACGTCGAGCACGTCGACGAGTTTCCGCAGGAAGAGTCGTGGCGCGATCCCGACCCGTCCGCCGAGCCCCCCGGCGACCGCGGCAGCGAAGCGGCGCAGGAATTCGTCGTCGGCGGTTGCGCGGACCCGCTCTGCAGAGTCGATTCCGCTGCAGAACAATTCGCGTACCCGTCCACCTAGTTCGACGAGCCGGTCCAGATCGAAGCCGGTGAGGCGCAGTTGCGGTGCGCGGGGGTTGTCGAAGCGCGGGTCGCGGGAGAAGTCGGTGTGCAACCGGTCCGCGAGCGGCGGCAGCAACTGGATGCCCTGTCGGCCCTCGAAGAACGCGGGGGTTCCGGTGATGAGCAGGTACAGGCCTGGGAAGTGCCCGTCGTGTACCTCGTCGACGAGTTGCCGCAACGCGTTCAATGCCTTCGCGCGGGCATCGGACCGGACACGTTGCAGCGTTTCGACCTCGTCGAGCACCAGCAGCAGCCCGGCGTTGCCGGCGTCGGCGAGCACCGCGAGCAGTCCACGGAGAAAGCCGAGGGCGAGGAAATGATCGAGGTCGCCCTTGATGCCGGCGCGGCGTTTGACCGCCGCCGCCACGTGCGGTTGCCCACCGAGCCACGCCACGAGGCCGTCGGCCCCATCGTTGTCGCCGTCGGCGAGCATCCGCCGGTACGCGCGGATTGCCATGGGGAACACCGGTGCTCGGGTGGCGACGTCGGCGAGGCGGCGTTCGAGCAGGTCGTCGACGGTCACGCCCTGCTGCGCGGCGTCGTCCTCGATGGTGAACAGCCACGCGTCGAGGATCGGTCGCAGCGCGGACGGCGGGACCGATGCGGTGCGCAGCGACTCGATGCTGCGCCGATACACCGTTTCGAGTTTGTGCAGCGGCGTGTCGATCTCGTTGATCTGCACCTCCGCGACCGCGAACCCGCGCTTCATGGCGCGGTCGGCGAGCCAGCGGGCGAAGAACGTCTTGCCGGAGCCGTAATCGCCGCGCACCGCCTTGAACATGGCGCCGCCCCCGGCGACCACCGACAGTTCCGTGTCGAGTTCGGTTTCGAAACGTCCCAGCCCGACGGCCAACTGGTCGAGACCGTTGGACGGGACGGTGCCGCGGCGCAGCGCGTCGAGGATCTCCCGGCGTCGACGCGGCGAAACCGGCGCTGTCACGAGCCGATCCCGAACTGCTCCCGCAATGCCGCTTCGTCGAGCCCGACGACACCGCCGTCGAGCAGAAGCACCTCGTAGCCTTCGACGTCGAGCACCCGCTTGATCTGTAGCAGCGCACCGCCGACTCGGGCCGGGGCGATGCCGAGCAGGCTCGCGGCCTGTTGGGTGGTCAGTTCTCGGGCCGGTGCCGCGAGCAGCGCGGTAAGCAGCGCCCGGATCTGCTCGGGCTCCACCACTATTCGTCCGGCAAGCCGCTTCTGGTCGGCGAATACCGCGGTCGCGATCACCTGGTTGGCGAGGTTCACGGTGACGGGGGCCGGATCGTCGGCGTCGAACAGGGTGGGCGCCGCCTGTTTCGCGGGTGCAGGCGCCACCGGCGTCTCACCGGGTGCTGCGATCTGCACGGGGGCGTACCACCACCGCGGTTCGACGGGATCGAGCTCGGTGAGGGTGGCCGGGCGTTCCCCGGTGTGGAATGCGAGTACCGGCACGAGCACTTCGGCGGGTGCGGCTCCGCCGTGGTAGCCGGCGTTCACCGGCCCGTAGCGGACGGTCTCGTCGACCGCGAGCACCACCGTGTTGCTGTCGGTCAGCACCCGCGGGCCGCGGACCACGATCTCCCCGTCCTCGACGTGCGCGAGGTCGCCGTGTGCACGCTGGCCGTAGAGGTTCGCGCGGTCACGTTTGGCGCTGGTGCGCCGTTCGATGATGTGGCCGTGATCGGACGTGACGATCACTGCGCGCCCGGCGCGCTGCGCGGCCTGCAACAACGCCCGCAGATGGGTGATGGTGCCGAGGCCCCAATCGGTTCCGCCCGGATCGGTGTGGTGAAGGGTGTCGTCGACGAAATTGAGCACCGCCGCGACGAGCGGCCGGCCGGCGGTGTCGGCGATCGCGTTGGCGACTTCGGTGGCCAGGTCCGCGCCCGCGGGCACGGTGTCGAGCGCCTTCTTGTGGAAGATCGGGTCGACACGGCCGGGTGCTGCTTCGAGTCCCGCCGCGCGCAGCGCGTCGAGAAATCCGGCACGTTCGGCTGCGTCGTTGCCTTCGCGCAGGTCACCGGTCAGCAGCGAGCAGCGGCTTCGTTGCGTGAGTGTGGGCAGCACCGCCAGCGCGGCGGTTCGACGGGAGTTGCCGAGCACCGCGGCTTCGCTCCATCCGGTTTCGGCTGCGGCGGCGGCGATATCGGTGGACGCAGCGATCGACAGTGCGTCGACGACGACCAGCAACGTGGGTCGGGCTTTCGCCAGTGGCAGCACGACGGTGCGCAGCAGCTGTTCGACGACCGGCCCGGTGGGCTGCGGCGTATCGGCGAGCACCGCGGCGAACCGGCGGTCGTGTCCGCGACGACGCGCCGTGACGAGGTCGATGACACGGGTGATGGCGTCGGCGAGCGCGCGATGGTCGGTACCGCGGTGCGCGGCGGCCAGGGCGGCGTCGACCCAGCCGTCCCCGTCGACGTATCGCCGGGCGTGAGCGTCCAGGCCGCCGGTGGAAGGGGTGTCGACGGCGAGCCAGCGCAGCAACCGCACGGCGGCTTCGGCGGCCCGGTAGGACGACGAGGTACGCGCGGACAGGTGCCGGAGCGTCTGCTGCCACGCCGACTCGACGCTGTCGAGTCCGCCTTGTTTCGGTCCGAACTCGGGGTCACCGGGAAGAGCCACCTCGATGGCGTTGGCAAGCGCGTCGAGTCGGGCGGTAAGGCCCTGTGGGAGCAGTTCGGAGCGGCCCGCGAGACCGTCGATTCCGAGTTCACGCGCATGCGTGGCCGCGGAATCGAGTACGGCGCGTCTTTCGCTGTCGGTGAGAGTGCCGATCACGAGGCCGGACGAGTCGTCGTGCCAGGCGGCCAGGTCCTCGTTCGAAAGACCGGTCAGCCCGTAACGACCGAGAAACAGACCGCGGGCGAGGTCGCTGCCGGGATCGGTGAACAGGCCGGCGAGCAACCCGAGCGGGACCAGGTCGGCGATGCGCTGGCCTTTGAGCAGTGCGGCAACAGGTTTGGCGAGACGTCCGGCGCGTTCAGCGATCCACGCGGTGGTCGCGGCGACGAGTTCGGCGCCGCCGTCGGTGCGCAGCCGGTCGAATTCGGCGGTGACGCCGGGCCGGCGACTCCATTCGAGGACGACGAGGGTGTCGACCTCGGTAGCGGGGTCGTCGGTCATCGCCAGCGCGCCACGCGCAACGGCTGACATCGCGTGCGCGCGGGTGAGGACCCCGCCCGGCGCGGGAGTGACCGCGGCCGTGGGGATCGCGGCGAGCAACCCCATCGCGAGAGCACGATCGTTGGCCACCCGGTAGAGGGCGGGTTCGACGGTGGTCGCCGAGAACATGGACCGCAACGCATCCCACGGGTCGGGGCTGATGAGGCGGCCGTCGAGGAAATGCGCGAGCACCCCGACGCCGAGGTCCGATTCCTCGATGGGAGTGAGCACGACGAGCCACTCATCGTGGTTGCGCTGTTCGAGCGCCTCCCACACCGCGAAAGTCGACGGGCACGGCACGACCGTGACGGGCACGCCGTCGTGTACGAACGTGCCACCGTCCCATTTCGGGGTGGCGCGCAGCCCGAGGACTCCGTTCCGGTACCGCTTCTCGACGGCTTTCGCGAGCTTGGCTGCGATGATGGGGCGGGTCGCGGTGAGGGTGCTCACTCGACCCACCACTTCACGCGCAGACCCGGCCCGTGTTTGGCGAATTCCTTGCGCAGCCTTTCTGTGACAGCAGCGACTGCGCGCTCCTCATCGAGGAGGATCACGGTGTCCGGATCGGTGTTCACTTTCTTGCCCGGCGGAAGTGGCGGCGGCGGAGGCGGAGGCGGAGGCGGATTGTTCCCGACCACCCACTCCACCAGGCGGGTTTCCGAATCGTTGAGTTCCGCCGATAGCGATGTACCAGGGGTCGCGACCAGCTCGCGCAGCTTCTTCAGAATGACGCGCGCGGATTCGCCTCGCTCGCCACCGGTTTCGGCACCGTCGAGGAGACTCCCGACCAGCTTCCACTGGAAGGTACGCAGCGCCGCTGCGTCCTGTCCGGCTTCGGAACGCAGATTCCCTGCGGTCGGTAGTTCCACCGGTAGCTCAACCGTAGCCAGCAAATCGATGAGCGCGACGTTTCCGGATGTCACTGCCATCTTTTCGAGGAATTCGAGGAGAGCACGAGCGGCGCCGAGTCGGTCGGTCGTCGTGGTATCCAGGCCCAGCACGCGGTGTGCATCTGCGAGCCGTTCCACCAGTTGCCGCAGCTCCGAAGTCCGCTCCCCCGCCTTGATCCGCACCTGCTGGGCGAAGTCGGCGACGTTCGCGCCGGTGAGATAGGTGCGCGGGATGGTGTAGCCGAACAGCTGGGTGGCGGCGAGTCGAGCGGCGTCCCAGGCCTTCTGCTCGGGCAGTTCCTCGGCGCGCAGTTCGATGCTCTCGCGCATCCGCCCCAGTGTCGGTGCCGGGACCGGGGATCCGGCTTCGAACCAGGCTCGTTTGCGGAGCAGCGCCCAGGCCGCGACGATCAGGTCGCGGGCCTCGGGCCGCAGCCCCCACGCCGGGCTGACCGCGTCGATACGGCGTTGCAGCACGCCGACGGTGACGCGATCGGTGTCGGCCGCGGCACGGTCGAGTTCCCCGGCCCAGAACGCGAAGGTGTCCTCCCCGAAGAGGAAGTGGTCCTCGGTGGCCTTGCCGACCTTCAGCGGACCGGCGACACGCTGCGCGACCTTACGTTCGGGACCTGCAGTCGGGACCCGGCCCTGCCGGTCGGCCACGGCCTGCTCGACGAAACCGCGGACGACCTCGTAGTGGCGGGCGGTGATCTCCTCGCTCGGGCTCGGGTACTGCGGGTGGTTCGGATACAGCGCGGCGAATGCCTGGTCGACGACCTTGTCGAACGCATCCTCAAGGTTCAGCGCGGTCGGAAGCTTGGGGCTGAAATCCTTGCTGAGCGAGACGAGGATCTCGGTGTGGCCCGGGTCGTCGATGAATCGCTTCGGGTCCGGCGCCTCGATGCCGTAGGCCTGTTCGAGGAGCCGCTCGAACGAGTGGAGCGTGCCGCGGTACAGGTTTTCGAGGATGCCTCGGGCCTGCGCGCGATCCGACGGGGACAGGTGATCGGTGTTCTCCTGCCAGCGGTCGCCGGTGCCGGTGAACAACCAGTCGAGCTTGACCAGTAGTGCAAGGTCCTGCAGTGCTTCATCGGAGAAGAATTTCGGCAGCCACACGATGGTGTGGCGGTCGCCGTCGGCGAGGAGCCTGTCGATGCGGGCGATGTCGTCGGCGGCGGAGAAGTTCTGTTCGTCGAACGGGTAGTCGACGACGAGCCGCCACGTGCCGGGACGGTTGTCGAAGTTCTGTTCGGGCACCGATGAGGCGTCGCGGACGTTGCCGAACACGACGTCGACCTCGCGGCGGGATCCGCGCCAGATCACTGTGCGGGTGGCGCCACCGGCGAGGTCGTCCTGCTTGCTGTCGACGCCGAGCGCCTTGTGCACGAGGGTGCGGATGAGCACCTTGCGTTTGCCGAGGTTGTCTTCTCCGCGGATGCGTTCGAGCACCGAGTTGTAGTCGACGTTGGCGAGCTGCACCCGGATGATCGGGTTGGTGCCCTCGGAGACGGTGATCTCGGGGACGTCCTTGGCCCATTCCCGGACGACGCCGAGGACGACGCGGGCTTCGCCGCCCTTCATGCGGGTCTTGATCGAGCCGTGGTTGAGGGCGGCGAGGCGGGATGCGGTGAGGTCGCGCAGCGCCGGAACCTTGGGGGCGATCGCCGAGAGCAAGAGCGTCTTGGCGATGCGGTCGTGTGCGCGGAACCCAGCAGGCACCGACTCGGGGTCCGTTTCGAGCTGCTCAGCGGTCACCTGATGGCGGGCGAGCAGCAACGGCAGCAGCTTGTCCTTGTAGAGGTTGGCGGCGGCGGTGAACAGGGTGCCGGCGACGCCGTCGATGGGGTCTTCACCGTCGACGATGGGGCCGAAGGCGTCGCCGACGGGAATGAGGTCGGCGGTGGTGAGTGTGTCGCGCCGTTCGACGAGCATGCGCTGCATGACCTTCAGGGCGGTGCGGTCGCGCTGCATCACCGATGCCAGTTCCCGCAGGGTCGCCACGAGCGCCGGCGAGAACGGGTAGGTGAGCCGGAATTCATGTTCGGAGGCGCCGCGATAGTCCTCGGTGGTGTTCATCGAGTCGCGCAGCACGTCCCACACCTCGGGGCTGCGGGTGACCGCACGGAACGCGTCGTCGAGGACCTGCCGCGCCTGGTCGTCCTTGGGCTGCAGCAATCGAACGTTCGCGACCTCGGCGAGGTTGTCGTTGCCGAGTTCGATGGTGCGGAACCGGCCCTGCTGGTACTGCAGGGCACGGTCGGTCGCTTCCTGTTCGGAGCCGGATGCGCCGGCATCGGCGAGCCATTTGCGCAGGTCCATCTGGCGGGAGATGAACGAGATCAGCGGGATGGGTCGCGGGTTGCCAGCGGCCTCGACGAGTTTGGTGATCTTCTGCGATTCGCGGCCGAAGAACTCGTTGCTGCGGACCGAGAAGATCAGCCACAGGATCAGCTCGTCGAGGAACAGCACCACCGCGTCGTAGCCGAGGGACTTGGCGTGCTCGGACAACACGGCAAGGCCGCGGTCGATGTCGATGTAGTCAGCCTGTTCGACGAAGGACGAGAAGTAGCTGCGCACCAGCGCGGAGACCAGTTCCTTCCGCAGTTCGCTCTCGGCCGGTGCGGCCAGGGCACTCTGGTAGCGGTCGACAGTCCAGCCGTCGCTGAGCACCCCTCCCCAGCCGTCGTCGGCCGCGGTGTCCGAGTCGCCGCCGAGGCCGGCGAGGAACTGCTCGTCGCCGATGCGTTCGCGCAGGTTCTCGGCGTCGGCGAGCAGGGAATCCGAGACGTGCAGGGCCGGCAACGGCGCTTCCGGGTGCAGCCGGGCGATCTGACGCACGTACCCCTGGAAGATGGCCTGTTCGAGGGATTTCGCACCGATGAGGTGGTACGTGAGGCGCAGGATCTTCTTGCCGGCGAGTTCGCCGTCGTAGCGGCCGGTGAGGTCGCGGAACCGATCGACGCGCAGCGCCGGATGGTTGCCGAGCAGCGCGTAGAGCACGGCCATGAAGTGCGACTTACCGGAACCGAACGAGCCGGCGAGGTACGCGCCACGGGAGGTGTTCTTCTTGATCGCGTCGGCGATGAGGGCGATCGCGGAGGCGAAGTTGTCCTTGAGCGAGTCGGTGAGGACGTAGGCGTCGAGGGTGTCGCGGATGTGCGCATCGTCATCGGTGCTGTCGGTCAGCCGCAGCACGTAGTCGTCGGCGCCGATACGTTCGGGGATGTCAATGACGTCCCGCAGCAGGATGCTCACGCTTTCCCTGCCCTCCTTCGTGGTCCTCGTGACGCAGCGGCCCCGAAGCGGGGTCGCTGCGGAGTTCATCCTGCCAAAGAACAGCGACAGCCCGAGCCTCACCCACCTCGGCGTGCCGTGTCCTCAGTCCGTTTCCTTCGGATGTCCCGGCTCGCACCGTTCGAGCAGTACTCGGCCGGCGATCTTGTCACCCTTGGGAGCCGGATCGAGGAAGAACCAGATGCGCCCACCATCGGTCACCTTGTATTGGTAACGGGCAAAGTTCCGTCCGGCGTACGTGCCGTAGGCATACTCCCCCTTCAGCTGGTACAGCCGCGGTGTCTGCACCGTCGGCTCCCGTGTGAGCGTGTCCCACGCATCGACGGTCGCGTTGCGGGCCGTCGCCAACAGATCGGTCCAGCCCTTCTGCGCATCACGCGTGGCAAACACCAGTTGCCACTCCACGCGCTTGATCGGGCGAGGGACCGCTTCCCCCTTCTTGCTCACGCGGAATGATCCGGACGTGCGACCACCTCTGCAACATCGAGGTATTCCAGGTCCGAACCATCTGCGGTGAGGCTGGGATCCGCGTATGCCTCTGCGGTCGCCTTCCACGCTTCGAGCAGGATCGCGAGCCGGTCGAAGCGGGCCACTGCGATGCACGCTCGCGCCGTGTCCTGGAACTCGGCGACGAACTCCGCATGCAGTGCCCTCGGCAGCAGGCCGACCCACGGCAACACGACGGAGAGCCGAGTGGCAACCCGATCGAGCGCCGCCTCGTCGAGGGACGCCGCGAAGAGTTGCCCGACCACGCCGAGGGTGTCCAACTCCGTCCGGCTCGCAGATTCCTCGGTCAACCGCAGAGCGGGCGCATTGCGTCGCGTGAGCACCACTTCGCCGGCGTCCTCAAGGACGCCCAGGACTTCCTTCGGCGCCCGAAGGAACTCGGAGAACGTGGCGGTGGCAGTCGACTTGCTCATACCTACCATTACATCAGAACTTGTTCAGATATTCCGCGGCCCGGTGCGCACTGCACACTCGCAACACGAACGCGTGTTCGAGTTGACCCTCGCCGCCGCCCGTGGGACCATCCCTCCACCGGCCTGAATACAGGTCGACCCCGGAAGGTGCTGGAACACCAACCGGGGTCTGGGCACACGACAGAACAGGACTGTCATGCACCGTACGGTGGATTCTATCCACACGCCCCGCAGAGGCGTGCATCAGCGACGAGTCGCGAGCGCGTTCCGCGCCGGCCGCCACCTCACCTGGCCACCGGGTTCACAACCGACGCCCTGACCTTCCAGCCCCTCGATCCCGCGACCAGCGGTCCGATCGAGGGGCTCGAGGTGTTCCTCGCCTGTCTCGGCGTGCGCGCGGGCCGTTCCGGTAACCGCGGCACACCGACGACGGGCGTCGTCGCTCGTCTCCCAGAGTCCGACGTCAGCGCATCGACGCTGCGAACCGGGGTGCCATTCCCACGGCTCGAAACCGACTGGGCACCAGTAACCTTCGTCTCCACAGCTGGTGGTGGAGCACCTGATCGAACGGGTCGACACGAACGGTCGGGTCCAGTACAAGCCGCACGTCCTCGGCGACGTGGGGCCAGAAGTGCTGGCCGAGATGGTCTATCGGGGCATGGCGACCGGGCAGCGTTGGGGAAGGGGCCGAAGACTCAGGGACCCGTAGGGTCTCCGATCGGTCAAGTGCAGCCGCCCGCAGGGCGCCCTCTTCCCTAGGCTCTTCCCCGACCACGTCGAAAGCCGCGGTGGGCGAATCGAGTCCGTCCCCACCACCAGCACAGCACACATCGCCGCGCCGACCGAGCGAACGCGCGCGGCCACGATGTGCGAGCGTGTCGGCCCGCGCCCTCCGCACATCGGGCGCGGGCCGACAGCCACCTCAGGCCGGATCGGACTCCTTCGTGGGCTTCTTGGCGGTGCGACGTCCGCGGGTGGGGGCCGGGGGCCGCCATGCGGCGAGGTCGTCGACGGTGACACCCAGTTCGGCACTGTGGGAGCGCAGTACTTCCTCGATGGTGTCGGCGACGGATTCGCCGTACTCCGGATCGATTTCGCCGTGCCACTGCCGCACCCACGGAAACAGTTCCGCCAGGCCCGCCAGCATCGGGATCAGCTTCTCCGGGCTTGTCTGGTCCCAGCCATCGACGGTGACACGCTCGTCCACCAGACCCGCCAAAGCCAAAGCCTGTTCGGCGTGGTCCCAGCCGGCCCAGCCCAAGAGCATCGTCGGGTCGGTGTCGCGGTTCGCGTCGGGGTACGAGATGAACCGTTCCTTCGGCACATCGAGCTTGCCGCGCCGCGACCAGTACGAACTCTTCACGAAATCGGCAGGCTTGTATTTCGGCGGAACCGGAATCGGGCTATCCAGCTTCTCCCCCGCATCCTCGCGACGCTGCAGATCCCAGGTGTGTTCCCAGGCTTCGCGTTTGATGAGACCCGACGGCTTGTAGCGCAGCGCGGCCAGGTAGGGCACGCCCTCCTCGTCGAGGAGCTTCGCGAGCGCGGTCCCCGTGGATACCTCGGCATTACGGGCCCACAACCGCAGCACCCGACGGAAATCCTCATCGCGGTCCAGCTTGTCGGCCAACTGCGCGACGCTGCGCGGGGTGGGATGCCCGTCTTCGAACCATAGGTCGCGGTTCTCGACGCGATCCAATAGCCAGTCGCGCAGAGCTTCGGCGACGCGCTTGTCCCGCGGCTCACTCGCCCAACGTCGCTTGTGCTCGGGCCTCTCCAACAAGCGGATATTCGGGTTCGATGTGATGACGTCGAGACGGCGCTGGATCAGGTCCCGGTAGTCGGCAGGCAGACGGGCGGGGATCTCGGCGGTCGGAGTGAACCTGTGGTTGTGGTGCCGGAACCACGATGTGTCATTGCCCTTTTCGACCGCGCGCGCCAGATCGATGGCAAAGGCACGCTCACCCGGCAAGATTCCGGGGAGCTCGCCTGAGTAGGAGAGATCCTCGTCGATAACACCGTAGAGGCGGTAACACTCCCAATCGAGTTCCTCCTGATGCGCGATCATCAACGCGCGAATGCGCTCGGACTCTTTGCACGACAATTCAATAGCCTCGGCCGACGGAACTTTGTTGGCAACGGCCTTATGCGGGTTGTGGACCGCCAGTTCCTGCGCAAGCATGTCGAGCGCGCGAGCGCGCGCGAGCGGATAGGCGTCTGGTAGTGGAAAATCCTTCACAGTGGTGCCGTTGAACTGAAATCGGTGCTCCCATGGTTCGTCCGCGCCAGCCTGTTCAGCGCCCGGACGACCCTTGTTATGACAGTTCTGCTTGAGCCAGAAGGACGCCACTGAGCTATTCAGCACCCCGAGCAACCGCAGGTGGTCGTCCTCGGTTGCGCCCTCCGGCAACTTGATCACCGGTGCGGTTTGCTTGAACACCTTGCCACCACGATCCAGGACGAAATGGTTGTGGGTGGCTACTTCGGCGAAGGTGATGGAAAGGGGCGTGCGGAGCTTTGACGAGTAGCTCTCAAGATGAACCCACCACGGCAACCCTCGCTCCGTAAGTGTCTTCTGGAAGACCGTCCTGCCGCGCAGCAGAGTTCGCTGTGGCCACAAGTGCGCTATAACTGGTGAGGTCTCCCCGACAGGAGTTTCATTTGCGCTGTCGACGTAGGGATTGACAACGAGCGTCGAGGGAATGATCTCAAAATCACGAACATCCTCACCTACAACGAACTGCCGGAAGGGCAGCGTTTCGGTGAATCGCTTCGAGCTGTGTGCGTCGTATATCCACGCATCATCCTCGCCCACGACGGTGGTGCGGCCGATGCTGCTCACCTGACTGTCGAGAACGGACGCCCCAGCGCTCTCCACCGACTGGACCAATTCGACAGCACCGCCACCGGACAAACTCCACGGATGTCTCGTTAAGAGTCGCCTGTCCAGGTCCGCCACACTGATCCACCCATTCTCGGAGCCAGGCTCGTCGATGTGTTCGACGATAGTCGACCAGACGATCCCTTTCGCTGGTTCGTCGGGTCGGCCGGGCTCACCACGAACTCCAAGCACCGCACGCACGGTGTCCCCGAGCGGCGGGCGGTTACGCCCAACGAGGATCACCGTCGGCGTCCCGTGACCGGGAATGTAGGCACCCGAGGTGTCGATCACCCGCTTCAAGTCGCGCGCACTGAGAAACTCCTCGATTAGCTTGGACCCGAACTCCCGCTTCATGAACGAATTCGATGTGATTTGCCCGACCCAACCGGGCTTGCCTGCCGCGTCGCTCTTCGCAAGGTCGAAGAAAAGTTCCATGAACGGCACCGTCAGCGCGTACTGCCGATGACAGGTCGAATATAGCTGGCGATAGGTCGCGTTCAACGCCGCATCTTTGACCGTAATGTACGGCGGATTACCCACCACCACATCGTGTTCCCGCTGCAAGATCGCCTTCAACGCGCCCGCGTTCTCCGTCGCGTACGCCATCTGCTCGGTGCCTGTCGACCACAGGTCGTCGCTGATCGCCTGCTGCCGCGCACCCCACAGCAACGAATCACCCGCGGCGAGATTCAACTCGATGTCGATCATCTTCTCGATCGACTTGTCCCCACTCGCGTCCAACGCCGCGACCATCAGCCGGAACCGCGCGATCGCGACTGCGAACGGGTTGATGTCCACCCCATACACCGAACCGAGTGCCTTCTGCACCAGCACCCGTGGTCCCAGGGCCGGCGCCTCGCGCTGCCACCTGTCCAGCAAGCGGCGGAACGCCCCGAGGAGGAAGTGCCCCGACCCGCAGGTCGGGTCGATCACCGTGAAACCCTCGAGCGGCCGTTCGGCGAGCGCCGGCTCCAGGGTCTGGTCGAGGATGAACTCCTCCACGAACTCCGGGGTCTGTAGCAGCGCGTAGGTCTTCTTCGCGAACTCCGACAGATCCTGATAGACGTCACCGAGGAATCGGGTGTCCACGCCGACGAAGCTCCACAACGGCTCACCGGAAGCGTCCTTGTCCCACCAGAATTCGAGCAGCCCGCGTGCCGCGTCACCCGAGGGGGCCACCTGGTGCAGCGGCGAATAGTCGTCGACGAGGCCGCGGGTGGCTTCCATCTTCGCGAAATGCTCGATGATCGTTTCGAGCCACTCACGGTCGGTGTTCTCCGGGAATTCGGTGAAGTAGGCGCGGCGCGCGTCGAGGGCCTGCTGACGGGCGTCGGCGTTCGGCCCGCCGATCCACGCCTTCGACACCAGTGCATGGTCCTCGCAGTAGCGGGCGAACACGGTGAGCAGCACCCACGCCACCGCGGCCTGTGTGACGCGTTCGTCGCGCCACGCCTGCCACGACGCCGCGGTGCGCTGCGCCGTGAGCGCCGCGGTGTGCTCGGCGCGCCACCGCTCCCCCACACCCGGCTGCCGGGTATCGACATCCGCGCCGTCGACGCGGGCCCGCAGATCGTCCTCGAGGACGGTGACCTGCTTGCGCAGCGCCTTCACCAACTCGGTCGCGGAAAAGTCCGCCATCACACCTTCTCGCTCTCCACAGCCTCGGTCTTCCCGACCGAGTACGTCACGAACTGCCCACCCGGCGAACCCAACTGGATCGGCTCACCGTCGATCATCGCGCCACGCTGCCCACGCATCTGCGGCAACACCACCCACACCGGACGCCGACGCGGAGCCGACAGGTCGGCCAGTCGCGCCACCAGGTCGAGGTAGCCGTAGCGGGCCAGTGGCGACAACTCGGTGAGGACCAACGGCGTCGCGGGCACCTCGTCGCCGAACGCCTGCGCCTCGATGCGGGCACACACCCGCGGCATCACCTGATCGAGCACCGCGCGCAGGCCCCGCGCATCGCGAGTGCCGGCCTCAGCGGCGTCGGCGCTGCGGATCAGATCCCACGACACGCCCTTTTCGGTGGCGAAGGCGCGCATCGCCTCGACGATCTCGCCGGTCACATCCACCAGGTCGGCGTTGTGGGTGGTTACCAGTTCCGCCGCGACCTTCAGGTGGTCGCCGGGGCGATGCACCGTCACACCGAATGCGAGGAAACCGTTCTCCCGCAACGACGTCGCGACCAGCGAGCCGCGCGCCGCGCCCACCGAGGCTGGAGTGGATCCGGTGTCGCCGGCGGGGCCGGTGTAGGTGGCGGTTCGGGTCTTCAGGCTGGTTTCGCTGGGCGGCGTGGCCTGCTCATAGCGGTAGCCGGTGCCGTCCCATGTCAACCCGATTCCAGCGCGCTCGATGTGCGCATCGAGGGCAGGACGGCCGGGCAGCCGATCGAGTTCCGGGAACCGGGCCGCGACACGAGCCCGTACCTCGGTGGGCGAGAGCGCCTCGGTCTGCGCGAGACCGGCCAAGGCGATGCGCAGCGCGTCGGACGGACCGAGATTGCGGCGGTGCAGCTCACCGCGCCCCGACACAGCGGCGTACCGGGAGATGGCTGCGGCCAGGCGGATCAGGCGCACATCCGACGGAAGCGGCACCTGCGCATCCGGTCCCGCAGCGCCCTTGTAGGCGCGGGTGAACGCCGCGCGCAGGTCCCGTGCGGCGGTGCTGACGCGAACCACCTCGGATGCGGGAGTGGATGCCATCAGGTCGTCGGCGCGGCGCCCGGCCGCTTCGGCCCCAGCGAGCAGCAACTCGTCCTCGGCGACGAGGGCGAGACGTCCGGCGTGACGGCGCCGCACCCAGCGACGGGTGCCTTCCGCGGTTTCGTGTTCGGTGAGTCGATCGAAGGCCGCGCGCAGCAGACCCGCGGCGGCGCGCTCGGCGAGGCGCGGTGCCGCGGCATCGGACGCCGATGCCGGGGGTTGTGGCAGTCGCCCACGGATCTCGGCGGTGAGGGTGGACACGGCCACCACCCCGCCGGAGTCGTGCAGCACCTGTTCGGCGAGGGCGATCAGTTCGTCGAGCAGTTCACGGGTGGCGGGGTTCTCGGCCCAGTCGGCCTGCAGCTCCTTCAGGAGCTGGTTGCCGCGCGGGCTGGTCTTCCTCAGTGCGGACGCCAGTTCGTTGCCCGACGCGAACGCGTCGAGGGTGCCGGTGGTGCCGAGCAGCAGTTCCGCTGCCTGACGTCGGGTGCTGGTGCGGCCGGTCGCGACGGCGGACAGCAGCAGCGCGACCGCGTCGTCGAGACCGAGCAGCCCCTGGGTGCTCGCGGGTTTCGTCGTCGACCGACCGAGGTCCTTGACCCAGGCGCGGTGCCGGTCGCGGATCTCGGTGCGGGTGGCCTTCGCTTCCTTCGCGACGAGACGGTTGAGTCGGGTGGAATCGAGCGCCACCAGTTCCCCGACGGTGGTCACCTGCACGGCCGCGAGCGCCGACACCGCGCGAGCGCTCAGACCGGCCGCGGCGAGAGCCGTTGCGGCCTCGACCTTCTGGACCGGTTCGGGAGCGGCGTCGAGGTCGGTGAACGCTCGACGCCACGCGCGCAGCATGTCTTCGGCGGTGTCGGGGCGGGCGGCGGCGTCGCGGGACAGCGCCGAGGTGAAGAACGCGGTGAGCGCGGCGGCGACCGGCGTCTCGAACATGGTCGGGTCGACGGTGACGTCGTCGTCGACGGTGGCCGGGTTGGCCTGCGGGTCGGGTCCGTACTGCGGGGCGATGCCGGTGGCCATCTCGAACAGCACCACCGCGGCGCCGTAGCGTTCGGCGGCCGTGTCGTACTGGCGGCGTCCGCCGGTGCCGAGGAACGGGTCCAGATAGGGCGGGGTGCCCGCCTCGATGTTGCGCGGGTCGACCCCGGCCATCGAGAAGTCGAACAGCCGCAGGTGTGTGTCGGCACGCGAACTCGACTGGTGCACACCGAGATTCGACGGCTTGAGGTCGCGGTGGGTGACGCCGGCGCGTTCGAGGGCGATCAGCGCCTGCAGCAGGTCGGTGCCCCAGCGTTCGAGCAGGTCGATCGACAGCCGACCACCCTTGGCCGCCAGTTCCTCGGCGAGGGTGGTGCGGCCCGCATCGTGCACCACCAGGGCGGTGCGTCCGCCGACGTTCTCTTCGGAGGCGAGCTGGACGATGCGCGGATCGTCGAGTTTGGCGAGCACCTGCGCTTCGGCGTGCAGCCGGGCGGCAGCCTCGTCGTCGCGGGCGACCTTGAGAACCCGCTCGTGGTCGCCGGCCTTGCGGTCGACCACGAGGATGCCCACCGCGGTGGAGCCGGCACCGAGGCGGCGCTTGTAGACGAATCGGCCGTCGCCCAGTTCGTCGCCGGGTTTCGCTTCGAGCGGGTCGGTTTCGCCTTCCGCGCGGAACAGGTCGCCACGGACCTGTTCGAGACGTTCGAGCAACTCGGCGACGGTGGCGATGCGCTCCGCGGGGCTGGGGTCGGTGGCGTCGAGGACGAGTTGTCGCAGCACCGACGGCACCTGCGGCAGTTCCACGGCCAGATCGAGACCGCCGTCGCGACGCAGCCGGTCGAGCAGCTCGCCGCGTTCGGTGGCCGGGGACACCCCGCCGCTGAGCAGATAGAAGGCCAGCGCGCCGAGCCCGAAGACGTCCATGCGCGCGGGGTCGGCGGGGCTGGCGCCTTCCGGGGCGGCGAACAGGCGGGCCTGGTCGCTCAGTGCCCCCGCCATCAAGCTCAGCGGACCGGCGGACAGCCGGGTGACGCCGGTTTCGGCGTTGGCGGGCAGCACCCCGGCGGTGTCCCAGTCGGTGACCTGCGGCTGGGGCCCGGCGGCGCGGTCGCGCACGACGACCGCGCGTGGATTCAGGGTGCGGTGCACCACCCGATGCCGGTGCGCGTAGTGGACGATCTCGGCGATCTCGGCGATGAGTTCGAGCTGCTGCTCGAGGGTGAGTGCGGTCCGGTGGTCGGCGAGCCACAGGTCCAGCCGCAGTTCGTCCTTGGACTGCAGGAACACCAGGCCGATGCCGAGTTCCTTGTCCTTGACTACGTCGACGGGCACCTGCAGGCCGTCGTGTTTGAGCCGCGAGAGCAGCTTGTATTCGTGTTCGACGCCGCGCGCCCGGGCATGTTCCTCGGCGGAGGTCGCGCCGGGTTTGGGCAGGTAGAAGCGGATACGCGCCTGCCGCTCCATGTCGACGTGGTGGAACGCGGGCCAGTCCTGCCAGCCTTCGCCGTCGCCGAGGGGTTGTTCGTCGATCACCCAGGAGCCGAGTTCCCGCTGCCGGCGCGGGGCGAGGCCGATCGCGGTCATCAGATCGCGGATCAGCAGGGATTTCTCCTCGCTGACCGGCTCGTGCTTCGACGGCGCGAGCAAGCGCTCGCCGATTCCGGGCAGGCCGCTGCGGCGTTCGTTGCCGTCGAGGCCGTACAGGTTGATCGCGGAACTTGCCGGCAGCGCGCACTGAAGGTCGGGGTGGTGCAGGAACACCAGTTCCTGCACGAACGGGATGACGCCCTTGAGGTTCTTCTTCCCTGTCTTCTCCGCCAAGCGGTCCTTGAGCAGCGATGAGAAGTACTGGGCCTTCTTGCGGGTGAGCAGCAGCGGCGAATCCTCGGACCGGTATCCACCACGGCTCCACACGTGGTCGTTGCCGCGCAGCGTGCCGCTGTAGTACTTGAGCTCGATCAGGTAGAGGGTGTCGCGGCTCAGGACGAGCAGGTCCACCTCGTGCCAGCGACCACGGTTGTCGCGGAACTCGAAGTTGGACCACGCCCGGAACGGCGGGGCGTCCGGCAGCAGATTCTTGACGAAGTCGAGGCCGAGCTTTTCATGCTCGAACTGCGAGGGGCTGATCTCGACCCAGCGGTCGCTCTGCACCGCGCTCCCACCCCTATCCGTCCGATCGTTTACGTCCGTCACAACTTACCCGGCCGCACCCCGGCGGGGCGCCTCGCCATACCGGACGGCCGCGGTGGATTCGGTCTGCTCCACAAGCCGACGACGTTCCGGGATTACTACCGCAGGTCCATCGAGGTCGACACCGGTCCCGGAATTGCTCGCGTAGCCCGGCAGCGGATCGACCCGTTGATGTTGCAGTGCGCCAAGAGCCAGGTCGCGGTCGATCTATTGGACAAGCAGGAACAGGTCTTCGAGCCCAGCGAGGACGTCCGAGCCCACTTCACCTGATGAGCGCTCGAACTCTGAGTCTCGAGTCCTACGATGACCAAGAGCCTAGAGACGGAGGTACCTGCCGTGCCTTTTCCTGCACTCACCCACGTCGCCGTGACAGTGTCCGATCTTGCTGCCAGTACCGCGTGGTACTCCCGCCTCTTCGATGCCGAACCCGTGCTCGACGAGGACGACGAATCCGGCACTTTCCATCACGTGGTCTTCGCAGTCGACGGTGGCACACTGTTCGGGCTGCACACCCACCCCGGTTCGCCGCCGCAGAACACATTCGACGAACGGAACGTCGGCCTCGACCACATCGCCTTCGGATGTACGGCGAGCGATCTGGTGAAATGGCGTGATCGGCTCGACAGTTTGGGAATCGCGCACGGAGACATCAAGAACGCCCGATACGGTTCGGGGCTCTCCTTCCGTGATCCCGACAACATCGCGCTCGAATTCTTCGCGCCCCCGAATTGATCGCGAGCTTCCGGCGGCGAGTCCCGTCGCCGTGCCACACCGCGGCGGTGCGGCCGAGTCACTGGGCGTAGTCGTGCAGGCGTGGCTGCAGATTGTTCAACAGCGCGCACAGCGGACACACGTACAGGACGGACACGCCCTGCCAGTCCTGGTCGACCATCGCAGACAGCAGCGGGAATGCGGCGACCTCGGTCTTGCCGCCAGCGGTGGGGGCGAGCACGAGCGCGTCATCGCCGGCAAGGATCGGCACGTCCGCGGCAGCCTGCGTGGGCCGGAGCCCGTTCCAGCACAACGTGTTCGCGAGGTGGTACCGGACTCCCGGATGTAGAAGGGCGAAGGCGTCGTCGGTCACGAATCGAGCCACTCGGTCACGTACTGGTCGGGTACTCCGTCGATCATTCGCTGCCAAAAGAGCAGAGCAAATTCCCGACCCGGGAATGCTAGCGCATGCGCTAGCATTAAGGAGTGACCAAGGCCGACAAGATTCGCGCGGCGATCGCACGCAATCCGCAGGGGGTGCGCTACGACGACTTGTATCGACTGTGTGTCGAGGTCTTCGGTCAGCCGCGGCAGGACGGGACCAGCCACGCTGTGTTTCGAACGCCGTGGCCTGGCGACCCGCGGGTGAACATCCAGCGCGGGAAGCACGGGGAAGCAAAGCCGTACCAGGTCAAGCAGGTCCTTGCCGCGATCGAGAAGATGAAGGAGGACTCATGAATCGACCGGATGCACGTCACTACAGCTACCGGGTGCAGTGGTCACCGGATGACGGCGAACACGTCGCGACCGTCCTGGAATTCCCGAGCCTGTCCTGGCTCGACGAAGATCAGGGCCGAGCGTTGGAAGGTCTCGTTCAGCTCGTCGACGGCGTCATCGACGACCTGATCGCCAGCGGGGAGAATGTGCCCGAGCCGTTCTCGGAACGTTCCTACAGTGGCACGATCTATGTCCGCACCTCGGCCGAACTGCATCGACGGCTCGCGATGGAGGCTGCGGAACGGCACGTGTCCCTCAACCAACTTGCGGTGCAGCGTCTAACCAGCGCGTAGCGTGTCGGACCGCTCGAATGAGAACGAAAGACCCGTCTGCATGACGTCGAAGTGCACCGGCAATGCCGGAAACTGCGAACGCCTTACCCTCCTTGCCGGCCAACACCGACAACTCTGTCAAGAAGCCGGTCTCACCGAGCCCGCCGACGTCATCGCAGCCATGGCCGTGGGACTCGTCGCAGACGTCTGGCGCAACGGGCCTGTCGAAGCCATGCACGGCAGCACGCGCGGACCGACTCGACGATGTTTGCCGAATCGACCGACCTGCACACACACGCCGTGAAAGCCCTCACCTCACCTAACCGCGTAGACGGGTTGCTCAACTTCGAACGGCACCTCGTCCGTCACAACTTTCCCGGCCGCACATTCCCGGCCGCAGATCGGCTGATGCGGAGCCGTGGCCATACACTGTCCACTCATGTCCTCGCTGCGCCGATTCGATCTCCTCGTCCAGTCGATGGCAGCGACGGTCGGGGCGGCCACCTACCAGCGCGGTGCGCGATACGCCCACGACGGCGCCGTGCTGAGCTGCAACTTTCTCGACGACGAACTGTGTGTGGTGGGTGAGGTCGCGGGCAACGAGGTCTACGAGACCGAAGCGGTCTTCCGGACCGGCCCGCGGGGCCCCGAGTTCGAGTACGGCGAGTGCAGCTGCCCCGTCGGGTTCAACTGCAAACACACGGTGGCGCTGGTGCTCGCGTTCGTCGCGACGTCGACGGTCGTCACCCCGGCCAAACCGGCGTGGGAGCACGCGCTCGACACGATCGTCGGTGCCGACGACACCGACAGCGGTGTGCCGTTGGCGTTGCAGTTGGGGTTGTCGACACCGGCCGGCTCCGCGCCGCCCACGCTGACCGCCCGGCTGCAACGGCCGGGCCGCACCGGGTGGGTAGCCGGGAACCTGTCGTGGTCGACCCTGCGCTACACCCATGACGTGAACCGCCGGCACCAGCGGTTGCTGCTCGAGCTGGCGGCGCTGGCGCAGTCGTCGTCGCAGACCTATTACATCCCCAACGCCACCGCCACCCTCGACCTGTCCGGCATGTCGCCGCGACTGTGGTCGCTGCTCGACGATGCGCTCGCTCTCGGGATCGAACTGCGGTACGCCCGCAAATCGCTCGGCGCGGTGCCGCCACCGACTGCGGCGGAGGTATGCGTCGACCTGGCGGACACCGGCGCCGGCCTCTCCGTAACCCCCACGGTACGGGTCGACGGCGACGACCTGCCCGCCACGGTAGTGGGGTTCCTCGGCGAACCGGCGCACGGCGTGATCTTCCTGCGGCCCGGCGACCGCGCCGGGTCCGGGCCGGCCGAATGGCCGTTCCGGATCGCGCGGCTGCGCGGCAGCGCCCCCGCCGGGATACAGCGGTTGCTGCTGGACAACGCGGCGGTGACGGTACCCGCCGATCAGATGCCCCGCTTCGCGGCGACCTACTATCCGCGGTTGCAGCGGGCCGCGTCGGTCACCTCCGCGGACGGCTCGTTCACCGCCCCAACGGTGAGCGGCCCCCGACTCGTCCTGCACGTGGCCTATCGCGCCGGGCACCGCGCCGACCTGCGCTGGCAGGTCCTCTACACGATCGGCGACGCCGAGCACGCCGTGGAGTTGTACGACGGGCACGGCGATGCGGTCCGCGACGGCGAGGCCGAGGACCTGCTCCTGGCCGAGATCCGTCCGGTGGTCTCACCGTTCGGGCTGGACAATCACCTCGACGGCCGGTTGCTGTCGCACGCGACCCTCAGCGGGTTCGACACCGCCCGTTTCGCCACCGAATTGCTGCCGCTGCTGTCCGGCCGCGACGACGTCGAGGTGCGGGTCGACGGCACCCCCGCCGCCTATCGCGACGTGAGCGACGATCTGCGGATCGGACTGTCCACCAAGGCAACCGGGGACGCAGACTGGTTCGACCTCGACATCACCGTGACGATCGACGACCGGACGGTCCCGTTCCGGGACCTGTTCACCGCGCTGAACGACGGCGCCACGCACCTGCTGTTACCCGACGGTGCCTATTTGGCGTTGGACAAACCCGAGTTGCAGCAGCTACGCCGACTCGTCGACGAGGCTCGCGCACTGCACGACGCCGACCCGGATCGGTTGCGGCTGAGCAGGTTCCAGGCGGGTATCTGGGAGGAGCTGGCGGCACTCGGCGTCGTCGATCGGCAGGCCGCCGCTTGGAGGAAGCAGGTTCAGGGCCTGCTCGACGTGAGGGCGACCACGAAGACCCGTGCGCCGAAGGAACTTCTGGCGACGCTGCGGCCGTATCAGCTGGACGGATTCCGCTGGCTGGCGTTCCTGTGGACGCACAACCTCGGCGGGATTCTCGCCGACGACATGGGTCTCGGCAAGACCCTGCAGTCGCTCGCGTTGATCTGCCACGCCCGGACGAATCGCCCCACAGATGCGCCGGCGCTCATCGTCGCGCCCACCTCGGTGGTGTCGAACTGGGCGGCCGAGGCACGGCGCTTCACGCCTCATCTGAACGTCGTCGCGATCACCGAGACGTCCGGCAAACGCGGTGTGGGACTGGGTGAGCTGCTCGACGGCATCGACGTGGTCGTCACGTCCTATACGCTGCTGCGCCTGGATATCGACGACTACCTCGAGCGCGACTGGTCGATGCTACTGCTCGACGAAGCACAGTTCGTCAAGAACCATCGGGCCAAGGCATATCAGTGTGTGCGACAGGTCGAGGCGCCGCTGAAGGTCGCGATCACCGGCACCCCGATGGAGAACAACCTGATGGAACTGTGGTCGCTGCTGTCGATCACCGCGCCCGGATTGTTCCCGAACCCGACGAAGTTCCAGGACTACTACCGCAAACCCATCGAGAGCGGCACCAGCCCCGAACTGCTTGCGCAGCTGCGGCAGCGGATCCGGCCGCTGATGCTGCGTCGCACCAAGGAGCAGGTCGCCACCGATCTTCCGGCCAAGCAGGAACAGGTGCTCGAGGTGGAGCTCTCGCCCAAACACCGCACCCTCTACGACCGGCAGCTGCAACGCGAGAGGCAGAAGATCCTCGGACTCGTCGACGACCTGGACCGCAACCGCATCACGATCTTGAGGTCGCTGACGGTGCTGCGGCAGATGAGTCTGGACGCGGCCCTGTGCGACGACGCGCACGCGAAGATCGGGTCCGCGAAGATCGACGCGCTGCTCGAGCAGCTCGACGACGTGATCGCCGGTGGGCACCGCGCGTTGGTGTTCAGCCAGTTCACCGGGTTCCTCGACCGGGTCCGTGCCCGGCTCGACGCCGCCGGCATCGAGTACTTGTATCTCGACGGCAAGACCAAGCAGCGCGGAAATCTGCTCGGCGAGTTCAAATCCGGCACGGCACCGGTGTTCCTCATCAGCCTGAAGGCCGGCGGATTCGGTCTGAACCTGGTGGAGGCCGACTACTGCTTCCTGCTCGACCCGTGGTGGAATCCCGCGGCCGAGGCCCAGGCGATCGACCGCACCCACCGGATCGGGCAGACCCGCAACGTGATGGTGTACCGGTTGATCGCCCGCGACACCATCGAAGAGAAGGTGCGGGCGCTGCAGCTCCGCAAGTCGGAGTTGTTCTCGTCCGTCGTCGACGACGGCGAGATGTTCTCCTCGGCCCTCACGGCCGACGACATCCGCGCGCTGTTGGCGTGACCGCCTCGTGCGTGGTTCTGGTAGCGGGAGCTACCAGAACCACGCACGGGCGCGTCAGCGCAGGGCGATGCCGAGCAGCGCGTCCACCGCGTCCGCGAACAGGCCCGGGGCCGAGGCGTCGTCGCCGCCGCGCTCGACCGCGAACGTCGCCCAGCCGTCGAGGGCGTCGAGGGCCTTGGGGGTGTCGAGGTCGTCGGCGAGGTGCTGGCGCAGCCGCGCGACCACGTCCTCGGCGGAGGCGGCCGACTCCAGTGCCGCGGCGCGGCGCCACAGCGCCAGGCGCGCCTCGGCGGTGGTGAGCACGTCGGCCGTCCACGCACGGTCCTGCCGGTAGTGCCCGGAGAGCAGGCCCAGACGGATCGCGGCCGGGTCGACGCCCTCACCGCGCAGCTTGGAGACGAACACGAGGTTGCCGCGGGACTTGGACATCTTCTCGCCGTCGAGGCCGATCATGCCGGTGTGCACGTAGTGCCGCGCGAAGCGCCGGTCGCCGGTGACGGCTTCGGCGTGCGCCGCGGAGAATTCGTGGTGCGGGAAGATCAGGTCGCTGCCGCCGCCCTGCACGTCGAAGCCGGTGCCGATGCGGTTGAGGGCGATCGCGGCGCATTCGATGTGCCAGCCGGGCCGGCCGTCGCCGAACGGTGACGGCCACGCCGGTTCCCCGGGCCGCTGCGCGCGCCACAGCAGCGCGTCGAGGGGGTTGCGCTTGCCCGGCCGTTCGGGGTCGCCGCCGCGTTCGGCGAAGAACCGCATCATCGTGTCGTGGTCGTAGCCGGACTCGTAGCCGAACTGTTCGGTGGCGTCGACCCGGAAGTACACGTCGGGGTACTGCGCGTCGTCGGCGACGTAGGCGGCGCCGGACGCGACGAGCTTCTCGACGAGTTCGACGACCTCGTTGATCGACTCGACGGCGCCGATGTAGTCGCGGGGCGGCAGCACCCGCAGCGCCTCCATGTCCTCGCGGAACAGCGCGGTCTCGCGCATGCCGAGGACCACCCAGTCCTCGCCGTCCCGGTTCGCGCGTTCGAACAGCGGGTCGTCGACGTCGGTGACGTTCTGGACGTAGTGCACGTCGTGTCCGGCGTCGCGCCAGATGCGGTTCACGAGGTCGAAGGCGAGGTAGGTGGCGGCGTGCCCGAGGTGGGTCGCGTCGTAGGGGGTGATCCCGCAGACGTACATGGTGGCCGTGGCGCCCGGGGTGACGGGACGGACCGCCCGGTCGGCGGTGTCGTACAGCCGCAACGGCGGTCCCTGACCAGGGACGGACGGGAGCGCGATATCGGACCAAGACTGCATGGCACGAGCCTAATGGAGGCCGACCTGTGACCCGGATCGAGGCCGGTCGTAGGTCAGAACGCGGGCCACGGAATGCGGCGGTCCCCGAGCGGCTTCGGCATCACAGGCCGCGCGAGCAGCGTGGTGATGCGGGCGCGCAGCGCCGCGACCTCGGCGCCGGTGATGTAGGCGCGCAGCTCGTTGCCGAATTCGCCGTCGAGTCGCTGGGCGAGTTTCTCGAGGTCGGTGAGCAGCTCCGGGTCGACGGATCGGCCCGCCCAGCCCCACAGCACGGTGCGCAGCTTGTTCTCCTGGTGCAGGCAGATGCCGTGGTCGACGCCGTAGACACCGCCGTCGAGTCCTTCGAGGGCGTGCCCGCCCTTGCGGTCGGCGTTGTTGAGGATCACGTCGAGCACGGCCATGCGGTGCAGGCGCGGGTCGTCGGCGTGCACGAGCACGACCTCGGCACCGTCGTAGTCGCGGGCCCGCAGCACCGGCAGCCAGCCGGCGGGGACGGCCCCGGCCGGGCACAGGTCGACCAGGTCGATGCGGCCCTCGGGGGCGTCGTCGGGGTCGGGGGTGTCGATCCACTGCTGCACCATGCCGGTGCCGAACGGCCCGTCGCGCAGCACGGTCACCGGGATGACGCCCCAGCCGAGCGCCTCGGAGATCAGGTACGACGCGACCTCCCGGCCGGCGAGGGTGCCGTCGGGGAAATCCCACAGCGGCCGCTCGCCGCGGACGGGTTTGTAGACGCAGCGCACCACGGTGCCGTCGAGGGTCGCGTCGCACACGAGGGTCGCGTTGCTCGCGTGCACGACACGGCCGACGACGGTGAGTTCACCGCGCTCGAGCACATCTCGGGTGTCCGGGGTGCTCACCTGGTCAGGACTCCTCACCGAACCAGGATGCCGGATCGAACCCGGGGGTGCGCAGGTAGCCGTTGGTGCGGATGCACACGTGGCCGCCGCCGCCGATCGGTTCGCCGCACAGCGGGCACGGGGTGCGGCCGGCCGAGACGACCATCTCCGAGCGGGCCGCGAACTCGAGGGCCTGCTCGGGGGTGAGGAACACACGGACCGCGTCGGGTCCTTCCTCGGTGTCGTCGAGCACGACGGACTCGTCGAGTTCGGCCTCGGTGACGGCGAGGAGTTCGACGACGACGGCGCTGGTGTCGGCGTCCCAGCCCAGTCCCATGGTGCCGACCCGAAATTCGGCGTCGATGGGGGTGATCAGCGGGCTGATGTCGATGTCGGGATCGTCGGGCAGGTCGGTGCCGAACCGCCGGTGCACCTCTTCGAGGAGCAGGCCCATGCGATCGGCGAGGATCTTCACCTGCTGTTTCTCGAGCAGGACGCTCACCACGCGGGACTCGTGCACGGCCTGCAGGTAGAACACCCGGTCGCCGGGTTCACCGACCGTGCCGGCGACGAACCTGTCCGGGGTCCGGAACACGTGTATCGCGCGGGCCATCGCACCTCCTCGAGTCGTATGTTTCGAATGAGCCGAACACTGCCATTATCCGCCGGACGCCACCGTCGTCGGGGGGTCCGCGGCCGGGTTCACCTCGCCGCCGGGCACCGATTTCGGGGGGACGGCGAGCCCGGTCAGATCCGGGCCGGTGTCGTTGATGCGGAGCACGAACGGACGCGTCTCGGTGTAGCGGACGACGCTGAGCGAGGCCGGTTCCGCGACGATCCGCTGGAACCCGTCCAGGTGCGTGGCGAGCGCGTCGGCAAGGACGGACTTGATGACGTCGCCGTGACTGCATGCGATCCACACGACGTCGCGGCCGTGCTGGTCGGTGAGCCGGGCGTCGTGTTCGCGGACCGCGGCGACCGCGCGGGCCTGCACCTGCGCCAGCCCTTCCCCGCCGGGGAACACGGCCGCGGAGGCGTGCTGCTGCACCACCTTCCACAGCGGTTCGCGGACCAGTTCGGATAGTTCCCGGCCGGTCCACTGGCCGTAGTCGACCTCGGCGAGCCGGTCGTCGACGAGCGGGGTCAGGCCGCGGTCGGTGGCGAGCGGAGCGACCGTCTGTTGGCAGCGCAGCAGCGGCGAGTGCACGATCTCGGTGATCTCCAGGCCGGCGAACCGGGCGATCAGACCCTTGGCCTGGATGTGTCCGAGTTCGTCGAGTTCGACACCCGGAGAGCGACCGGCCAGCACCCGCGAGGTGTTGGCCGTCGAACGTCCGTGCCGCAGCAGGATCACCGTCATGGAATCCAGCCTAATGGGCCACCCGCACCCGGGCAGGTCACGGCGCCGCGCGGGGGCGCGCCGCGCGGTCAGGTCGCGGAGATCACCCCGGTGCCCAGCAGGGCGAGCACGAGGACGCCGAGCAGGATGCGGTAGCCGACGAACCAGTACATCGAGTGGTTGGTGACGAACCTGAGCAGCCAGGCGATCGCGGCGTAACCGACGCCGAAAGCGATGACGGTGGCGACCAGCAGCTGCGGCCCGGACGCGTTGAGGCCCTCCCCTGCGGGTTCGAACGCGTCCGGCAGGCTGAACAGCCCGGAGGCGACGACGGCGGGGATGGCGAGCAGGAACGAGTAGCGGGCGGCGGCCTCGCGGTTGAGGCCGAGGAACAGGCCGGCGGAGATGGTGCCGCCGGAGCGGGACACGCCGGGGATGAGGGCCATGGCCTGCGCCGTGCCCATGACCAGGCCGTCGCGCAGGGTCAGCTGCTCGATGCCGCGCTTCTTGGGGCCGTAGTACTCGGCGGCGGCGATGACGGCGGAGAACACGATGAGCATCGTCGCGACCAGCCACAGGTTGCGGGCGACGGTGCGGACCTCGTCCTTGAGGACGAATCCGAGAATGCCGATGGGGATGGTGCCGAGCAGCACGTACCAGCCCATCTTGTAGTCGTGGTCGGCGCGCAGTTCCTTGTGGAGCAGGCCACGGAACCAGGCGAGGAGGATGCGCCAGATGTCGCGGGCGAAGAACACCAGCACGGCGGCTTCGGTGCCGAGCTGGGTGACGGCGGTGAAGGAGGCGCCCGCGTCGGATCCGAAGAACACCTCGGAGACGATGCGCAGGTGTCCCGAGGAGGACACCGGCAGGAATTCGGTCAGCCCCTGGACGATGCCGAGCACGATCGCCTGAATCCAGGTCATGGACTCGCCGATCATGCGACGATCTCCGCACGGGAGTGGGGGCAGCGGCACAGGGGGCGATCGAATCTCACTCGGGGCACAGTACGCGGCGCGCCTGGCCGACTTCGGGACCCTCGCGGCACTAGGGTGCGTGCCAGGGCGAGGAGTCGCGGTTGCGGCCCGGCGACCCGATCTGACGGTCACGAAACGCGGGCGGTTATGGAACAGAGAACGGTGGGAGCGAGCGGGCTGCGCGTCTCGCGGCTCGGTTTGGGCACTCTGACCTGGGGTCGCGGCACCGACGGTGACGAAGCCGCGGCGCAGCTGTCGGCGTTCGTCGACGCCGGCGGCACCCTCGTCGACACCTCGCCGGCATACGGCGACGGCATGTCGCAGCGGATCCTCGCCGAGCTGCTCGACGACGTGGTGCCGCGCGATCGGCTGGTGTTGTCGGGTAGCTCGGGGATCGACACCTCCAAGCTCCGTGAGGGACGCGTCGACTGTTCCCGCGGTGGACTGCTCACGCAGCTCGATGCGACGCTGCGGGAACTCGGGACCGATCATCTGGATATGTGGCAGGTCGCCACGTGGGATCCGCAGACACCCGTGGACGAGGTGGCGGCGACGCTGGAGTACGCGATCACCAGCGGCCGCGTGCGCTACGTCGGGGTGCGCGGCTATCTGGGCTGGCAGCTCGCGACCGCCGCTTCCGCGGCGCCGCGGGGTGCGCGTCTGGTGAGCACCCAGGTCGAGTACTCGCTGCTGGCGCGGGGCGTCGAGGAGGAGCTGATCCCGGCCGCGACCTATCACGGCGCCGGGGTGTTCGCGGCGGTGCCGCTGGCCGGGGGTGTCCTCACCGGCAAGTACCGCAGCGGGATTCCGGCCGATTCGCGCGGCGCCGACGAGGTGCACGCGGAGGAGGTTCGTCACTATTTGACCGATTCGGCGGTGCGGGTGGTCGACGCGGTGGTCACCGCCGCGGACGGGCTGGGCACCTCTCCCCTGGCGGTGGCGCTGGCGTGGGTGCGGGACCGGCCCGGGGTGGCATCGGCGCTGGTCGGCGCCCGGGATCTGGCGCAGCTGACCGGGGTGCTGGTGGCGGAGGAGCTGGAGTTGCCGGCGGCGATCGCGTCCGCGCTCGACGATGTGAGCGCCTGAATCCGCTGCGGGCCTGAATCCACTGGGGCGGAGGGGAAACCCGCGTTCGCGCACTCTCCGAAAGTTAGGCTACCCTGCTCCGTAGGTTCGGGTTGGCTACAACAGGGAGAGCATATGACCGCCACCGAGGTTGCCGGATTCGCCGAGCGCATCAAATCCGGAACTGCCGCGGAACACAGCGAGACCGAGAATTCGGCGTTCGTCACCGAGCTGCTCGGCGGGCAGCTCAACACGGCCGGCTATGCCGCCCTGCTGGCCCAGTCCTGGTTCATCTACGAGGCCCTCGAACGGATCGGCGCGAGCTATGCCGACGATCCGATCGTCGGCCCGTTCCTCGCCGACGAGCTGCTGCGCACCGCCGCGCTGGAGGCGGATCTGCAGTTCCTGCTCGGCGACGACTGGCGGGCCACGGTGACGCCGTTGCCGGCCACCGTGCGGTACGTGCAGCGGCTCGAGGAGGTCGCCGCGACCTCCCCGGAGGCATACCTGGCACACCATTACCTGCGGTATCTCGGTGATCTGTCCGGCGGCCAGATCATCCGCCGCATGCTCGAGCGTGCCTACGGCTACGAACGCGACGGCCTGCGCTTCTACACCTTCGACGAGATCCCGAAGACGAAGCCGTTCAAGGACGCGTACCGCGCGAAGCTCGACGCCGCCCCCTTGGACAGCGCGCAACAGCAGGCCGTGATCGACGAGGCGAACCTGGTGTTCGGTCTCAACCGCGATCTGTTCGCCGATCTCGGCGCCGATCTCGACAGCTACCGGGTGGCGACCCCGCAGTCATGACCAGCCTCCGTCGTAACCTTCTGTCCCTTCTCCTTCCGCTGGTGACGGTGCTGGCCGTCGCCGGATGCGGTGCCACCGGAGAGTCCGGTTCGGCGCCGGCCACCGGGGCGCGCACCGCGGTGATCGCCGACCGGGATCCGCGGCCGATCGCGGAGAACCCGGTCCCGACGCTGCCCGTGACGGTCCGCAGCTTCGACGGGGTCGACGTCACCGTCACCGACGTCTCGCGCATCGTCACCGCGGACCGCTCCGGCACCCTCGCCCAGACCGTGTTCTCCCTCGGTCTCGGCGCCAACCTGGTGGGACGGTCGACGGCGAGTTTCCCGGCGTCGGAGCATCTGCCCAATGTCACCCCGGGCGGGCACGGCCTGAACGCCGAGGCGATCCTGGCGCTGAATCCGACGGTGGTGCTCACCGACTCGTCGATCGGGCCGCCGGCCGTGCAGGAGCAGTTGCGGGCCAGCGGAATCCCGGTGATCTTCGTGGACCCGACCCGCACCCTCGACACGGTCGCCTCGGGCATCGAGACGGTCGCGGCGGCGCTGGGGGTGCCCGAGCAGGGTGCCGCGCTGGTGCAGCGCACCGAGGAGGAGATCGCTGCGGCGAGCGCGTCGATCCCGGCGGACCATCCCGAACCGACCGTGGCGTTCCTGTATCTGCGGGGCTCGGCGATCAAGATGCTCGGCGGCCCGGGCTCCGGGGCCGACGCGCTGATCGGCGCGCTCGGCGGCAAGGACGCCGGCACGGTCGCCGGGCTCACCGCCGAGTTCACCCCGATCACCAGCGAGGCGATGATCGCCTCCGCACCGGACGTGATCCTGATCATGACACACAGTCTGGAATCGGTCGGCGGTCCCGACGGCCTCGCGGCGTTGCCCGGTGTCGAGCAGACCCCCGCCGGGAAGAACCGCAACATCATCGACATGGACGATTCGGTGCTGCTCAGCTTCGGTCCCGACACCGGCAAGGTGCTGGCCGCGCTCTCCGACGCGCTGTATCCGCAGGCCCAGGGATGACCACGGTCACCGACAGCACCGCGACGCCCGGAAGCACGAAGGAAGCCGGCGCCCGGCGCAGCACCCTGGTGTTCGCCGGGTTGACCGTCGCGCTGGTGGTGCTGGCGCTGGTGTCCGCGTGCCTCGGGCAGGTGCCGACGTCGCCGGCCGAGGTGGTCGGCAGCCTGCTGCACCGCGTCGGGCTGGATGTCGGGCCGATGCCCGCGCACCCGGCCGGCGACGTCGCGTTGTGGCAGGTGCGGTTCCCGCGGGTGGTGCTGGCGATGCTCGTCGGCGCCGCTCTCGGCTGCGCCGGCGCGCTGCTGCAGGGGGTGTTCGCCAATCCGCTCGCCGAACCCGGCGTCATCGGTGTCTCCTCCGGCGCGGCCGTCGGGGCCTCGCTGGTGATCGTGCTGGGCGGCGCGTTCACCGCCGGCTGGGCGTTGGCCGGGGCCGCGTTCGTCGCCGGCCTGCTCACCACCGCCCTGGTGTACGCGCTGTCGCGGTCGAACGGGCGCACCGAGGTCGTCACGGTCATCCTCACCGGTGTGGCCGTCAACGCCGTCGCGGGCGGGCTGATCGCGCTGTTCACGTTCGTCGCGAACCCCGCCGCCCGCGACCAGATCGTGTTCTGGCAGCTCGGCAGCCTCGGCGGCGCCACCTGGGAAATCGTGTCGGTGGTGGCGCCGCTGACGTTCGCCGGGATCGCCGCGGCCGTCGTGCTGGCCCCGAAGCTCGATCTGCTCTCGCTCGGCGAGTCCGTGGCCCGGCACCTGGGGGTCGACGTCGAACGCGTGCGGCAGGTCGCGATCGTCATCGTCGCGGTGCTGGTGTCCGCGGCGGTCGCGTTCACCGGCATCATCCTGTTCGTGGGCCTGGTGGTGCCGCACCTGATGCGGATGGCGCTCGGTCCCGCGCATCGGCGGCTGATCTGCGCGAGTGCCGTGTGCGGGGCGGTGACGCTGCTCGCGGCCGACCTCGGCGCCCGCACCCTGGTCGCGAACGCCGATCTGCCGTTGGGCATGCTCACCTCGCTGATCGGCGGGCCGGTGTTCTTCTGGATGCTGCGCCGCACCCGCGCGAGCCAGGGAGGGTGGGCATGAGCCGTTCCCGCGTGTTCGGCCGGTGGCGCGACGACCGGCAGGTCCCGGAACGCTCCGGGCCCGGAGCGGTGACGATGCGCGCGACCGGGGTGCGGCTGCACCGCGGCGACCGGCAGATCCTGCACGACGTCGACGTCGAGGTCCGGGCCGGGGAGGTGCTCGCGCTCGTCGGGCCGAACGGCGCGGGCAAGTCGACGCTGCTGGCCGCGCTCACCGGTGATCATCCGATCTCGGGCGGCCGCGTCGAGGTCGACGGGCGCCCCCTCGAGGAGTGGGCGCCGGTCGCGTTGGCGCGGCGCCGGGCGGTGCTCCCCCAGCAGCACACGGTCGGGTTCCCGTTCACCGCCGTCGAGGTGGTGCGGATGGGCCGGTCGGCGTGGGCGCGCACCGCACGGCAGGGTGACGACGACGCCCTGGTCGCCGCGGCGCTCGCCGAATGCGACGTCGCGCACCTGCAGGATCGTCCGTTCCCGGCGCTGTCCGGGGGTGAACGTGCCCGGGTCGCGTTGGCGCGGGTGCTCGCGCAGGACACCGAGACGCTGCTGCTCGACGAACCGACCGCGGCCCTGGATCTGGGGCATCAGGAAGCGGTGATGCAGGTGGTGCGGGCCCGCGCCGATCACGGGCACGCCGTGGTGGTGGTGCTGCACGATCTGGGGCTGGCCGCGGCCTACGCCGACCGGGTGTGCGTGCTCGAACGCGGCCGGGTCGTCGCGGACGGGCCGGCCGGTGAGGTGCTCACCGAGAAGTTGCTCAGCCGCGTCTACGCGTATCCGGTGCAGGTGGGCAGCGACCCGACGACCGGTACTCCCCTGGTGCTGCCGCGGCGGGACCGGCCGGGTCCCTCGGTGGCGGCCGCCGGCCGAGCCGGCAAAGGCGGCACCGCCGGCTGAGCCGGCAGAGGCGGCACCGCCGGCTGAGCCGGCAGAGGCGGCACCGCCGGCTGGGCTCGGTTCGCGTCGCCTCGGTCACATTCGGCGGGTGCCGTGCCGAGGCGGCTGCGGTGCCGCCGCCCGGATCAGGAAGACTGGAGCGAGGCGCGTCTCCGATCGGGGCGCGCGCGTGGGGTCGACGGGTGACAGCGAGGAGCAGCGAGATGGGTAGACCGGCAGTACGTGCGACCGCGGTGGTGGTGGGACTTGCGGTCGCTCTGGTCGCCGGCTGTTCCTCCGATACCGATGCGGAGAAGGTGCCGACCCGCGAACCCGCGACCCCGATGGCCGCCCCCGAGACCACGACGCCCCCGGCCGGGACGGTGCAGCAGGTCGGGACCGGCGTCGAGGCGCTCGCGCAGGCGCCCGGCACCGATGTGCTCGCCGCGCTCGTCGACGACGGCACCCGACTGCTGCTCACCGGCTCCGCCACCGACAGCGAGCCGCGCCCGGTGCAGCTGCCGCGGGACGCGGTGACGGTCCTTCCCGGACCGGACGGTCAGGTCCTGGCGCCCGCCGCCGGCGCGGTCCTGCGCGTCGACGTCGACTCCGGTGAGGTCGCCGAGGTCCCGGTGGACGGGGATGCCACCGCGGTCGCGGTGCTGCCGGACGGTCGCTGGGCGGTCGGGACCGCCACCGGCACCACCTACGTTCTCGATCCGGCCTCCGGGGCGGTCGAGTCCACTATCACCGGTCTGGTGTCGGTGGATGTGCTCGTCGCGGCCGGCGACGACGTGGCCGCGCTCGATCGGCGCCAGACCTCGATCACCGAACTGAACCTGAGCGACGAACGGCTGCGGATGGCGCTGCGGGCCGGTGAGGGTGCCGCCCAGATGATCTCCGATCCGTACGGCCGGGTCGTGGTCACCGACACGCAGGACGACGAACTGCTGGTCTACACGCTCGATACGCTCGTGTTGCGGCAGCGATACCCGAGCGGGCCGGGCCTGTACGGGGTCGCGTACGACGAAGCGCGGGATCTGGTGTGGGTGACATTGACCGGAAGCAACGAGGTTGTGGGCTACGATCTGTCGACCGGGATCCCGAGAGAGAAGCAGCGCTTTGCGACGGTGCGGCAACCCGACTCGGTGTCCGTCGATTCGGACGATGCGGTGTTGGTGATCGGCTCGGCGACCGGTGACGGCTTGCAGCGGATCCCGATCGGGGGTGAGTGATGGCAGGAAGCCGGTTCACGCGACTGCCCGTCGACTGGGACACCAGCAACGACGCCTACGAATACGTGCCGCTGCGGTTGCCGCCGGACGTGTCACGGGTCAGTGCGTCGATGCGGTTGGCGATCTCCGCCGAGTTCCACGGCTGGGAGCTGAGCCGGGTGCGGCTGTACCCGGACGGGAGCCGCCGCGTGCTGCTGCGCCGCCGCAAGACCGATCACCACGTGCCCGAACCGACCGTTCGTTGACACCGACCCCGGACCGCCTCGGCCGGGTTTGCAGGGAGTTTTCGTGTATCGCTATGTCCTGAAACTGATGTTCCTGCTGCCGCCGGAACGCATTCACCACCTCGCGTTCCTCGCGATGCAACTGGTGACGCGTTTCGCGCCGCTGCGGGTGCTGGTGTCGAAGATCCTCGTGGTGGACGACCCGGTGCTGCACAACACCGTGTTCGGGGTGCCGTTCCGGGCGCCGCTGGGGCTGGCCGCAGGGTTCGACAAGGACGCCACCGGCGCCGACGTGTGGGGCCCGCTCGGGTTCGGCTTCGCCGAGATCGGCACCGTGACCGCGCAGGCCCAGCCGGGCAATCCCGCGCCGCGGCTGTTCCGGCTGCCCGAGGACCGCGCGCTGATCAACCGGATGGGTTTCAACAACCACGGCGCCGGCGAGGCCGCCAACCAGCTGCGGCAGCGGCTGCGCACCGTGCCGATCGGCGCGAACATCGGCAAGACGAAGATCGTGCCCGCGGAGGAGGCCGCCGCGGACTACACCGAAAGCGCCCGCCTGCTCGGTCCGCTCGCGGACTTCGTCGTCGTCAACGTCTCCTCGCCCAACACCCCCGGTCTGCGGGACCTGCAGGCCGTCGAGTCGCTGCGTCCGCTGCTCGCGGCGGTGCTCGACACGGTGACCGTGCCGGTGCTGGTGAAGATCGCGCCGGATCTGTCGGACCAGGACGTCGACGCGGTCGCGGATCTGGCGGTCGAGCTGGGTCTGGCGGGCATCGTCGCGACCAACACCACCATCCGGCGCGACGGTCTGCGCACCGACCCCGCGCGAGTCGAGGAGATCGGCGCCGGCGGCCTGTCGGGTGCGCCCGTCGCCGATCGCTCCCTCGAGGTGCTGCGGCGCCTGCACAAGCGAGTCGGGGACCGGCTGGTGCTGGTGTCGGTGGGCGGCATCGAAACGGTCGAGCAGGCGTGGGAGCGGATCCTCGCCGGAGCCTCGCTCATCCAGGGCTACACCGGGTTCATCTACGGCGGCCCGTTCTGGATGCGCCGCATCCACAAGGGTCTGGCCCGCAAGCTCCGGGCCTCCGGCTACGCGTCGATCGCCGACGCGGTCGGCGCCGCCAACTGATCGCGCCGCGCGCATGCGGGTGGCGGCCTCGTCCGTGCGTGGCCGCCACGACGCCGGGAGCTGAGCCGAAAGGGCGGGCGACGACGCCGGGAACGGGGACACTGGCCCCATGCTGCACCTGCGCATCCTGTCGCCGAGCGAGCTGACCGAGGACACCGTCCGCATCCTCCGCGACGAACCCGGAGTCAGCGGACTCGCGGTGATACACGGTGCCGCGCTGCGCCCGGTCGGCGACATCGTGCATGCGGACGTGGCGCGGGAGGTGACCAACGACCTGATCGAGCAGCTCCGGGCGATCGGGTTGCACCGCAGAGGCACGATCGAGATCGAACCGGTACATGCCTGGCTCTCGCGCAGCGGGTTCGACGCGGAGTTGCGCACCCCGGGGAGCAGCGCCGACGCCGTCGTGTGGGCGGAAGTCGCGCAGCGTTCCTACGAGGACGTCGAACTGAACTGGACCTACCTCAGCTTCATGACGATGGCCACGCTGCTGGCCGGCATCGCGATCGTCACCGACTCCCAGGTCCTGGTCATCGGCGCGATGGTGCTCGGGCCCGAGTTCGGTGCGATCGCCGCGCTCGGCGTCGCCCTGGTCAAGCGGCGCTTCGTGCTGCTCGCGACGGCGGCCCGCACCCTGGTGGCCGGGTTCGTGGTGGCGATCGCGGTCACCGCGGTGGCCGCGCTCTCCGCTCGGCTGCTGGGCTGGATAACCCTCGACGACATCACCGGTCCGCGACCGGAGACCGATTTCATCTACACACCCGACAAGTGGTCGTTCCTCGTGGCCGTGATCGCAGCGGCGGCAGGGGTACTGTCCCTGACGTCGTCCAAGCTGGGCGGATTGTCCGGGGTGTTCATCTCGGTGACGACGGTCCCCGCTGCGGGCAACGTCGGCGTCGGTCTCGCATTCGGCGCTGCCGAAGAAATCTGGGGCAGCACACTGCAACTCGCCCTCAACCTGTCCGGAATGGCGCTGGCGGGCTGGGCGACACTGGCCGTGCAACAGGTGGCGTGGTCCCGGGTGTCGGTGCGTCGCTTCCGCGCCCTCGATCGCCGCCGCCGGATGCTGTGACCGCACCCGGCCCGGTGCGGGCCCGGCGTGGTTCGACGCCGGGCACGCACCGGGTGGTGGGTCGTCGAGCGAGTGTCACTTCACCTCGTAGGTGCCCGTCAGCAAGGCGCGGGCGATGGCGTGCCCGAACACGTTGAAACCGAGGAACGCCGGGGTGGAGTCGGCGGTGAGCCCGTCGATCGTCTCGACGTCCAGCGCGTGGACGGCGACGATGTAGCGGTGGTAGCCGTGACCGGCCGGCGGGGCGGCACCGATGAAGCCGGGGGCGCCGCCGTCGTGGCGCAGGGTGACCGCCTCGGCGGGCAGGCCCTCACCACCGGCACTGCCGGCGCCGGCGGGCAGCTCGGTAACGGTCGCGGGGATGTTCGCGACGGCCCAGTGCCAGAAGCCGGACGCGGTCGGGGCGTCGGGGTCGAACACGGTCACCACGAAGCTCTTCGTCTCTGCGGGGAACCCGGACCACGACAGCTGTGGGGACACGTCGCCGCCGCCCGGGATCCCGAACGCGCCGCTGGCCTGCGCGAGTTTCCACTCCTCACCCTCGGCGAAGTCCTCGCTGGTCACCTGGAACGTGGGCAGCGTCGGGAGAAACTCGTACGGGTCGTAGTCGAACGCCATCGGGGGTCCTTTCCTCGTGGGGGACGGATCTTCAGGAATGCAACAGGAAGTGTTCCATGACACGGGTCCCGAATCGCAGAGCCTCGACCGGGACACGCTCGTCGACTCCGTGGAACAGCGCCGCGAAGTCGAGTTCCGGCGGCAGCTGCAGCGGCGCGAACCCGAAGCACCGGATGCCGAGTTTCGCGAACGACTTGGCGTCGGTGCCCGCGGACAGCATGTACGGCACGGTCCGGCCCAGCGGATCGTGCGCGAGGATCGCCGCGTTCATCGCGTCGACGAGGTCGCCGTCGAAGCTGGTCTCGTAGGAGTCGAGGCTCGTGATCCATTCGCGGGTCACGTCCGGGCCGATCAGTTCGTCGACGGTGCGTTCGAACTCGGCGAGCCGGCCGGGCAGGATGCGGCAGTCGACGACGGCCTGCGCGGTCTGCGGGATGACGTTGGCCTTGTAGCCGGCCTGCAGCATCGTGGGGTTGGCGGTGTCGCGGAAGGTCGCACCGATGATGCGGGCGATGGACCCGAGCTTGGCGAGGGTGCCCTCGATGTCCGGGGAGGCCGGGTCGAAATCGATACCGGTTTCCTCGGACGCCGCGGCGAGGAACTCGGCCACCGAATCGGAGATCACGAGCGGGAAGGTGTGGCTGCCGAGCCGCGCGACGGCCTGCGACAGGATCGTCACCGCGTTCTCCTCGTGCAGGAACGAGCCGTGCCCGGCCCGGCCCTTGGCGGTCAGCCGCATCCAGCCCAGGCCCTTCTCGGCGGTCTCGACGAGGTAGAAGCGGCGCTCTCCCCCGTCGCGGCGGGGCACGGTCAGCGAGAAGCCGCCGACCTCTCCGACGGCCTCGGTGACGCCCTCGAACAGGTCGGGGCGATGCTTGACCAGCCATTGGCAGCCCCAGAGGCCGCCGGCTTCCTCGTCGGCGACGAACGCGAACACCAGGTCGCGGGGCGGGACGATGTTCTCGGCCTTGAAGCGGCGGGCCACGGCCAGCATCATGCCGACCATGTCCTTCATGTCGACGGCGCCGCGACCCCACACGTAGCCGTCCTCGACCGCGCCGGAGAACGGGTGCACGCTCCAGTCGGCGGGTTCGGCGGGCACGACGTCGAGGTGACCGTGCAGCATGAGGGCGCCGCGGCTGCGGTCCGCACCGGGCAGCCGCGCGAACACGTTGCCGCGGCCCGGCTGACCGGACTCGACGTATTCGGTTTCGTATCCCACTTCCTCGAGCTGCGCCGCGACCCACTCGGCACAGGCACGTTCACCGCGGGTGGTCGCCGGGTCGCCGGTGTTCGAGGTGTCGAACCGGATGAGCTGGGAGACCAGGTCGACGACCTCGTTCTCGGCTCGGGACGGGGTGTGGGCGCTCACGTGTTCGGCCATGCCTGCATGTCTACCACCGCTGGTCCGCATCTGTGCAGGTGAAGGGGGCGATTTGGGCGCGTGGACGCAGTGGGTTACTCTTTCACAGCACCCACGGAGAGCGGGTGCGAGACAACTGAGTCCGAGTGGCGGAATGGCAGACGCGCTAGCTTGAGGTGCTAGTGTCCTATTAACGGACGTGGGGGTTCAAGTCCCCCCTCGGACACTCCAACGAGGTCACGAACCCGACAGGGATCGTGACCTCGCTTTCGTTTCCCGGACATCTGCTTGCCGGACTTCCCCGACTCCGGATGCCGAAAATCCGTTGCCCCCTGTGTCGTAGCTGCGCTCTACTGTGGCGTTCGTTTCGAAGCACGAGGGGGAAAGAAGATGGCCGCAACGATTCGGCGCGCCGACGGCACCGGCATCTACGGGCCGGGCAAGCTGTCGGACGAGCGCCTGCAGCACGAGCTGGCGCTGCGTCGCCGCGCGCAGCGCATTCCGTCGCGTCGCCGCCACGACGGGAAGGGCGGTCGACGGCAGCAGCGCCGTGCCGCCGCTCAATCCTGGTGACGCAGTTCCGCTTTCTCCGCCGGCGGTGAGCTCGAGGAGCGACGATGGAGATCTGTCCGGCTCAGCGGCGGGTCGATCACCTCCGGGACCTGCCCCGCCTCCGGGCGCGCATCGCGTGCAGTGGCATCCACCCGCCGCTGCTCGTCGGGGCGCCGCTGTGCGGCGGCGTCCTCCCGCTCGAGGCGGGCGTAGACGATGCGCTGCTGGACGTAGGTCCAGATGTTGTTGCTCACCCAGTACAGCAGGATCGCGATCATCAGGACCGGGCCGCCGACGAGGGCCCCGAGCGGGAACACCCACAGCGTGATCTTGTTGATCACGGCGGTTTGCGCGCTCGCCGCGACCACCGGGTCCTGGCGTGCCACCGATGCCCGCGCGTTGAAATGCGTCGCGAGGCTCGCGATCACCATCAGCGGAAGTGCGACGGTCGCGATCGCGCCGGCCGTCGGAATGCCGCCGAAGTGGACGAACGACGCGAGCGTGCTCTCCGGCGTGGTGATCGCGGCGGAGATCGGCGCACCGAAGAGGCGGGCGCCGAGGAAGGACTGCACGTCGGTGGCGTTGAACACGTAGTTGGCGGTGTGGGCGTTCTCCTCGGGGGTCATGCCGAGCTTGCCGATCCCGGTGCCGGTGCGGTTGAACGAAGCCAGCACGTGGCACATACCCAGGAACACCGGAACCTGGAGCAGCGCGGGCAAGCAGCCCATCAAGGGGTTGAAGCCGTGTTCCTTTCGGAGCTTCTGCATTTCCGACACCAGGCGGGGGCGATCGTCGGAGTACGCGTGCTGCAGGGCCTTGATCCGGGGCCGGAGTTTCTGCATCTGCCGGGCGGTCCGGATCTGCCCGATTCCAGGTTTCAGCAGGACCAGGCGCAGAGTGAACACCAGGAAAATCACGGCGAGCGCCCACGCGACGCCGTTGTCGGGGCCGAGCACCGCGCCGAACGCATTGTGCCAGAACCACAGGATCGCGGACACGGGATAGTAGACGAAATCGAGCATCGAACACCTTCCGGCACGATGCGGCGACAGCCGGCATCGTGCGGGTGAATGGGGGCACCGGACCCGGAGTCGACGGTGCGGCGGACAACTGCGGGCCGCGCGCTCGTGAGAGCGTTATGCGGCGAGCAGTACCCGCCCGGGTGCTCGGGGGCGACGTGGCCTGCCGGGAGTGTTCGGGGCGCTCTGGCGACGGAACGCACCGCGCAGGCGACGCTCCTCGCCAGGAGGCCCGGAAGACGAGATCGGCGGCGGGCACAACGCGGGGAGCACGCTGCACGTGGCGATCGCGACGATCGCCACGATGGCGACCGCGCCCACGGCAAGCGCAGTCGGGGCATCGATCGCGACGGTGATCGTGACCAGGATCGTGAGCACGGACAGCCACGCGAGCCGAACGACGGCCAGCTGCGCGAGTTCCTCCCCGAAACGTGTCACGACGGCCAGCGTACCGGGCTCGGTCGCGGAACCGGTCGGTGTGCGCGGTGAAGTGGGCGTGCAGCCGCGCGGCTGCCGGCGACAACTCGCGGGCCGGTCGTCAACCCGCATGATGCGACCGTCGACGCTCGTCACGGGCACGGCGACTTCGCCTGCGGTCGGGGTTCCGCGCGCGGTGGGCACCGACCCTCGCTCGGTTCCGTGTGGATTCGCGCGGCGTGGACGAATCGACACGGAACCCGCTCGACGGGAGCTGAATCAGGCGCGGCGTCCCTTGCGGAAGTACCAGATCGGGCCCACGAAGTTGATCAGGGTGATCAGCGCCCATTTGCCCTTGCTGCCGTTGACCTTCTCGGCGGGCCGGGTGGCCAGGTCCGCCCAGGCCGTCGCCGCCAGCGACAGCTGCACGCTCGCGAGCGTGAGGACCGCGGCCTTCTGCCACGGCGCGAGGTCGGCGAACTTCTTCTTGGCAGCGCTCATGGGTGGTGTCTCCTCGGGTGTGTGGACGGACGCACCGGCTGCGCCCGATACCATTCATTGCTACCGCACGACATCGGAAAAGGTTCATGAACACCCACTGCGACACTCCGGCCGCGGATGCCGGCGCCGTCCCGCCGCGCGCGATCGACCCGGCCGACCTCGAAACCTGCCTGAAGGTTCTCGACCTTGCGGCCGGTCTGGACGCCGACCATCCCGACGCGATCGCGGTGCAGCGGGCCGTCGGCCACATGTTCAAGAAGTTCAAGCGGCTGCGCCGCAACGAGGCCCGCAGCCGCAAGGTCCAGGCCGACCGTGAGGTGCTGTCCGCGACCGCGACCGGGTCGCCGACCCGCATCGACGACGAAACCGCCGGGCTGACGCTGACGTCGACGACGCGCGGCGCGTCCGCGGGCACCCTGCTGCGACCCCGGCACTGCTATGTGTGCAAGGACAAGTACACCCGGGTCGACGCGTTCTACCACCAGCTGTGCCCGACCTGCGCGGCCGAGAACCACGCGAAACGGGACGCCCGTACCGATCTGACGGGTAGGCGGGCCCTGCTCACCGGTGGCCGCGCGAAGATCGGCATGTACATCGCGTTGCGGCTGCTGCGCGACGGCGCCCACACGACCGTCACCACCCGGTTCCCGAACGACGCGATCCGCCGGTTCTCGGCGATGGAGGACAGCGCCGACTGGATTCACCGGCTGCGCATCGTCGGGATCGACCTGCGCGATCCCGCCCAGGTGGTCGCCCTCGCCGACGATGTCGCGGCGCAGGGACCGCTGGACATCCTGATCAACAACGCCGCGCAGACGGTGCGCCGCTCCCCCGGTGCCTATTCGGCGCTGGCCGAGGCCGAATCGGGACCGCTGCCGTCGGGACCGCTCCCGGAGATGATCACCTTCGGCAAGCCGTCGGACGCCCACCCGGCGGCGCTGGCCGGGTCGCTGCCGAGCGACCTCGCCGCGCACGCGCTGACCCCGGAGTCGGTGACGGCGCTGGCGATGGTCGCCGGCTCCGCGACCCCGGAACGGATCGCCGCGGGGGTCGCGGTCGACGCGGGCGGGTTGCTGCCGGACCTCGTGCACACCAACAGCTGGGTGCAGACCGTCGGCGAGATCGAACCCCTCGAACTGCTCGAGGTGCAGCTGTGCAACTCGGTCGCGCCGTTCATCCTGGTCAACCGGCTGCGTCCGGCGATGGCCGCGGCCGCCGCGCGGCGCAAGTACGTGGTGAACGTCTCGGCGATGGAGGGGCAGTTCGCCGGCCGCCGCTACAAGGGGGCGGGCCACCCGCACACCAACATGGCCAAGGCCGCGCTGAACATGCTCACCCGCACCAGCGCGGAGGAGATGCTCACCGACGGCATCCTCATGACCGCGGTGGACACCGGATGGATCACCGACGAGCGGCCGCATCACACCAAGATGCGTCTGGCCGAGGAGGGCTTCCACGCACCGCTCGACCTCGTCGACGGTGCCGCGCGGGTGTACGACCCGATCGTGCAGGGCGAGGCCGGGGTGGACCTATACGGATGTTTCCTCAAGGATTACAAGCCCGCACCCTGGTGAACCGGTATTGAGACGCACACGACAGAAAAGGCCTGGTCGAGACGGGTTCCACACCCGCTCTGCCGTGCCTGGCCGGGTCGGTGCCGGGATACTGGAGGCAGTTCCGTCGAGCCGCCCAGGAGCAGCATCATGACCGTCGCAGTCGTTCACGCCGAGACACCCGAGGGCCGCGCCGCGCTCGCGGCCGCCGTCGACGAGGCCTCCCGCCGGGAAGACGAGCTGCTGGTGCTGCACGTGCTCGACGACGACGGGGCCGCAGCCGAGGCCGAGGTCGAATCGGTGCGCACCGCGGTGCGACAGGTCGCCGGGGACAGCGGCTGGGAGGTACGCACGGCCGTGCACGACGGCGACGCCGTCGGCACCCTCGTCGAGCTGGCCACCGACAGCGGCGCGGACCGCATCGTGATCGGCAGCCGCGGTCGCAACGCGCTCGGCAAGTTCCTGCTCGAGCGGCCGCTGCAGCGGCTGGTGATCGAGGTTCCGGTGCCGGTTCTCGTCGTCAAGGAACCCGACGAGGAGTAACCGACCTAGGCTGGAACCATGCCCTATCGGGTTCTGGCCGACGGCATCGCGCTCACGCATCTGGCGTTCCTGCTGTACGTCACGTTCGGCGGGTTCGTGGCGTGGCGCTGGCCGCGCACGATTGTGCTGCATGCGGTCGCCGTCGTGTGGGGGCTCGCCTCGGTGCTGGTGGGGTTCGACTGCCCGCTTACCCACGCCGAGAACTGGGCGCGTCACCGCGCCGGCGAGGCGGGGCTGCCGCCGTCCGGATTCATCGACCACTACCTGACCGGGGTGATCTACCCGGATTCCGCGCTCGGCCTGGTCCGCGCGCTCGTCGCGGCCTGCATCCTCGTGTCGTGGGTGGGCCTGTGGCGGCGGTCGCGTCGTGTGAGTTTCGTCGCACGGTGATTTACCCGGCAGTAGGGTGTGCGCCATGAACGCTGCCTCACGCGAACTCGACATCGTCGTCTACGGAGCCACCGGGTTCGTCGGCCGGCTCACCGCCGCCTACCTGGCCGAACATCTGCCGTCCGGGTTGAAGGCCGGCCTGGCCGGGCGGTCGCGCAGCCGCCTCGAGAAGGTCCGCGCGGACCTCGGCGGCACGGCCGCGGACTGGCCGATCCTCGAGGCGGACGCCGGGGATCCGGAGTCGCTGGCCGCGCTGGCCGCCGCGACCCGGGTCGTGATCACCACCGTCGGGCCCTACGCCAGGTACGGCATGCCGCTGGTGCAGGCGTGCGCCGAGGCGGGCACCGACTACGTCGACCTGACCGGCGAGGTGCTGTTCCACCGCGAGAGCATCGACCGGTTCGAGGACACCGCCCGCCGCACCGGCGCCCGGATCGTCCATTCGTGCGGCTTCGACTCGATCCCGTCCGACCTCGGCGTGCACGCGTTGTACCGGGCGGCGCAGGCCGACGACGCGGGGGAACTCACCGACACCACGCTGATCCTCACCGCGTTCCGTGGCGCCCCCAGCGGCGGCACCATCGATTCGCTGCGCACCCAGCTCGACGTCGTGCGCAAGGACCGCGCGTTGCGGAAGGTCGCGGCGCAACCGTATTCCCTCAGCCCCGATCCGGCGCAGGAACCTCGGTTGGGCCGAGAGAACGACCTCGCGTTCGTCGACGGCAAGACCATCGCCCCGGAACTGTCCGGATGGAAGGCGCCGTTCGCGATGGCGTCGTACAACACGCGGATCGTGCGTCGCACCAACGCCCTGACCGGGTGGACGTACGGCAAGTCGTTCCGGTACCGCGAGGTCATGAACGTCGGATCGTCCCCGCTGTCGCCGGTGCTGGCCGGCGGGGTCGCGGCGGGTCTCGGCGCGCTGGTGCTGGGCCTGTCGTTCCCTCCGACGCGTTTCCTGCTCGACAAGGTGCTGCCGAAGCCGGGCGAAGGGCCGTCCGAAGCCACTCGCGAGCGCGGGTTCTTCACGATCGACCTGTACACGACGACCACGGCCGGCGCCCGCTACACCACCCGGTTCGCCGCGCAGGGCGATCCCGGCTACAAGGCGACGGCGGTGATGCTCGCCGAGTCCGCGCTCTCGCTGGCGGTGGGTGGTTCCGCGCTGCACGCCGGCGGCGGGGTGCTCACCCCCGCGGTCGCGTTCGGCGACGTGCTGACCGAACGGCTCCGCGCGGCGGGATTCGAGATCGAGACGCGTCGGCTTCCCTGACGGTCCGTGCGGGACGACACCTCCCGTGGGCCCGGAGGTGCCGTCCCGCACGGGATCACGCTATGCTCGACCGGTCGCCGTCTCCTCGGCGACCCGACGACGAAGGACGACAGCCGTGCAGACGACGAGCATCGAGGCCGCCCCGGCCACCGTGCTCGCGTTGATGCCGTTCTGGCCGACTCGTCGTGGCGCGTGCTTCGACGGCGCGTGTTGTTGCCAGGTGTGTTGCTGAGCGGTCTTCCCGCTCCCCAATCCCCTTCGGTAACCACGTTCGCGGTCGGAGCATGCCTTGTTCAATCTGCTGATCTTCACTCTCGTCGGTGTCGGCGCACAGCTCGTCGACGGCGCACTCGGCATGGCCTTCGGCGTCACCGCCACCACCCTGTTGATCTTCAGCGGTGTCGGGGCGGCGCACGCCAGCGCGGCCGTGCACCTGGCAGAGGTCGGCACCACCCTGGTCTCGGGCATCTCCCACTGGAAGTTCCGCAACATCGACTGGAAGGTCGTCGCCAAGCTCGGCGTGCCCGGCGCGATCGGCGCCTTCCTCGGCGCGACCGTCCTGTCGAGCCTGTCCACCGAGGCCGCGGCCCCGGTCACCGCGGGAATCCTGCTGGCGATCGGCGTGTACGTGGCGCTGCGGTTCTCGGTGCGACCGCCGGCGGTCGCGCACGCCCGCACCTCCCCGCACACCGCGAAGTTCCTGTCGCCCCTCGGCTTCTTCGGCGGGTTCGTCGACGCCAGCGGCGGCGGCGGATGGGGACCGATCACCACCAGCACCCTGCTCTCGCGCGGGAAGACCGCGCCGCGCACCGTGATCGGCTCGGTCAGCGCATCGGAGTTCATGGTCGCGGTCGCGGCCAGCCTCGGGTTCCTGTTCGGCCTGGGGCGCGAATCTGTCGGCAACCTGCTCGTCGTCGCCGGCCTGGCGATCGGCGGCGCGATCGCCGCACCGGCGGCCGCGTGGCTGGTCAGCCGGGTGCCGGCGACGCTGCTCGGCACCGCGGTCGGCGGCATCATCGTCATCACCAACGCCCAGAAGTTGTTCAAGTCGTTCGAGGTGACCGGCACCGTCGCGATGCTGCTGTATCTGCTGATCGCGGCCGGCTGGATCGCGCTGCTCAGCGTCTCGTGGCGGCGTTCGCGGCTCACCCGCGCCGAGTCCGCCGGGTCGCTCGAGAAGCTGCAGACCCCGGTCGCCCCCGTCCTGCGCGAAGAGGTCTGAGGCGCTTCGCGCCGGTGTGCACAAATGGCGGCTGGGACCGCCACAAAGGCACACGGGCGGCGGAGGCGCACGCGGGTTAGGATCCGACGATGAAATCGCCGATCCCCGACTATCTGCTCGAGGTCGTGGAGGCGTGCGGGACGGACAATCCCGGGGCGACCGCCGACTACATTCCCGAACTCGCCCAGGCCGATCCGGACCGGATCGCGGTGTGCCTGTCGACAATCGACGGGGTCGTGTACACCGCCGGGGACGCGGATGCCGAGTTCTCGATCCAGTCGATCTCGAAACCGTTCGTGTATGCGCTGGCCCTCGCCGATCACGGCGTCGACGCGGTGCTCGCTCGGGTCGGGGTCGAACCGAGCGGTGAGGCGTTCAACGAGTTGTCGCTCGAGAGCGGGTCCGGGCGGCCGCTCAATCCGATGATCAACGCCGGCGCCCTCACCGCCCACGCGCTCGTCGGTCCCGCGACCGCGACGACGGAGGGACGGTTCGAGCGGGTGCTGCGGGGCCTGTCCGCGTTCGCCGGGCGCGATCTCGCCGTCGACGAGTCGGTGTTCGACTCGGAGCTGGGCACCGCCTACCGCAATTCGGCGATCGCGAACATGCTGCGCAGCTACTCGGTGATCGACGGCGACCCGGCGGAGGTGGTGCGCGGATACACCCGGCAGTGCGCGATCACCGTCACCGTGCGCGACCTCGCGGTGATGGCGGCGACCCTCGCGAACGGCGGCGTCCAGCCACTCACCGGTCAGCGTGTCGTGTCCCGGACGGTGGTGCGGCAGGTGCTCAGCGTGATGATGACCTGCGGCATGTACGACGCGGCCGGCGACTGGATGTCGACGGTGGGGATTCCCGCCAAAAGCGGGGTCTCCGGTGGGGTGCTCGGCGCCCTGCCCGGTCAGGTCGGGATCGGCGCGTTCTCCCCGCGCCTGGACGCCCACGGCTCCAGCGTGCGCGGCGTCCGGATGTGCCGTCGGCTGTCGGACGACATGGGCCTGCACATCATGGACGGGCCGGAACCGGCCCGATCGGCCATCCGGCGCGACCGCCGGTTGCGGGGACCGGACGGCCACACCGTCCGGGTGTGCAGCCTGCAGGGCACCCTGCAGTTCAGCGGCGCCGAACTCGTGCTGCGCGCCCTGGCATCGGCGGAGGACGTGGAGCGGCTCGACGGCGTGGTCCTCGATCTGCGGCGGGTCCACTCGGTCGACGACGTCGCCGAGCGGATGCTCCGCGAGGCGCTGCGGCGGCTGCGCCTGGACGGCCTGCGCGTCACGGTCGTCGACCCGGAACGGGTCCTCGACACGCACGCGCACACCCGCCGACCCGCCCGCGACGGAGACATCGCCGACGAATTCGCGCCGGACCTCGCGTCGTTCGACGACTTCGAGAGGGTGTGACCGTGTCCGACCTGCTGCTGCCGATGCCCGACCTGCGACTGCCGTACGACTACGCGAAGGCGCTCGCCGAGGCGGGACTCGACGCCACACCCAGCGGTGACGTGGCGTACCAGGATCCGGGGGCGCTGCTGGCGGCACGGCTGCCAGTGTTCGCGCTCGCCGCGGGCGCGGTCGCCGCATTCACGCAGGCCGCGAACCGGGTGCGCGCGGCGGCCGGCGTGCGTCCACGCCCGGTGCGGCTCGATCCGGAGCGGATCGCCGCGTCCTTCTCCGGGGATCGGATGCTCCGGTTGTCGGGGACCCCGATCGACGGATTCGCCGACCTGTCCGGCTTCTTCCGGGCCCGCGACGGATGGGTGCGCACGCATGCGAACTATCCGCACCACCGCGCACGCCTGCTGCGTGCCCTGGATGTGCCCGCCGATGCGGGCCGCGAGCAGGTGGCCGACCGGATTCGCGGCCTGGGCGCCGCCACGGTCGAGGCCGCGGCGGTGGCGCACGACGCGATCGCGGTGCGGGTGCGCGACGAGGCGCAGTGGCGCTCGTCCGAGCCGGGACGCGCGGTGGCCGCGGAACCCCTCGTCGCGGTGACCCGCCGGGCCGACTTTGGGCGCGTGGCCGCGCCGGCACCGACGGAGGCGGCGCCGCTCGCGGGGGTACGCGTGCTCGACACGACCCGGGTCATCGCCGGCCCGGTCGTCTCCCGGGCGCTGGCGCTGCTCGGTGCGACGGTGCTGCGCATCGATCCGCCGCACCTCCCCGAGATCGAATGGCAGCACCTCGAGAACGGCCAGGGGAAACGCAGCGCGCTGCTGGATCTGCGCGACCCCGGCGGGGCTGCGACGTACCGCGCGTTGCTCGCCGACGCCGACATCCTGCTCACTGGGTATCGCCCCGGTGCGCTCGAGGCGCTGATCGGCGACATCGGCGCGATCCGCCCCGGCCTGCTCCGGGGCCGGGTGTGCGCGTGGGGCACGACGGGACCGTGGGCGGGGCGCCGCGGGTTCGATTCGATCGTGCAGGCCGCCTCCGGGATCGCGGTCGTCGAGTCCGGCGGCGACGCACCCGGCGCGCTGCCCGCCCAGGCGCTCGACCACGCCTCCGGGTACCTGCTCGCCGCCGGCGTCCTGGACGCCTTCGCTCGCGGCGACGGCGTCGGCCGGGACGTGACGGTGTCGCTGGCCCGCACGGGAACGTGGTTGCTCGATGCGCCGGAACGCCGGACCGACGCGCCGCGGCCGGCCACCCCGGGTGCGGCGACCGTCGCGACCCACGGTGCGGTCACCGCGGCCCGGCCCGCCGTCGCCGACTACCCCGAGCATCCGTTCCCGGCGCGCCCATGGGGTGGGGATCCCCCGTCTTGGCCGATACCCCCGGAAACACGCTGACCTGCGACGATACCCCTGAAATCGGGCAACCGGGACCAAGATCAACGAGCGGGCCCGCGGCCTATACCATGCAGCGGTGAATCGAACTCGACTTCTCGCCGTCCCCGTCGCACTCGTCTGCGCGCTGCTGCCCGCCTGCTCCTCCGAGGACTCCTCGTCCGACGCCACGTCCCCGGATTCGGCGTCCTCGGATTCGGGGTCGGAGTTCACCCCCGGCACCCTCGACGAGGACATCCTCGCCCGCTTCTCGAGCTGCGCGGACATCGAACCCTATGTCGCCGACTACATCGACGGACTGCAGGCCGGCGCCGCGAGCGAGGCCGGCGAGAACGGCGCCTACTGCCAGTGGGAGAGCCCCGCGACCGAGCCCGGCGAGATCCGCACCGTCGGCGTCATCCTCGAACCCGGCACCGGCACCGTCTACAGCGCCGACCAGATGGGTGGCTCCGGGCTGACCGTGATCTCCGACGCCGACATCGAGAGCGCCGGCGGCATCGCCTACACCCTCGAGCAGGAGATCGCCGTCGCCTCCGTCGCCGTGACGACGGTGACGCTGCCCGAGGTGTCGGTGACGATCACCGGCGGCAAATGGGGCGATCACCCGGCCCTCGACGGACCCGCCTCGGTCGCCCTAGCGAAGGAACTGATCGGAATCTGATCCCCCGTCCCGGCCGGATCGTGACCAGGTCAGGCGGTCGCGGCCCGGCCGGGGCTCGACACCACGCGGTCGGCGACCGCGCGGGCTCCGACCGCGATGAGCACCTGCGCCGCGATGTAGGTGGACATGACCGCGAAGCCGGAGACGGACAGGTCGGTGAACGCCCCGAGCGCGATCAGCGCGTCCGAGACGACGAACAGCACCGCGCCGGTCGCCACCACCGCGGACACGCCGGTGGCGAGCACCGCCATCGTGGCGAGCAGCAGCCCGTACACCACGACCGGGACGAGCAGGGCGCCCGCGCCGGCCGCGCACACCCCGATCAGCGCGAGAACGGCGACCACCGGGATCGCCAGTGCCCAGCGGCGGGTGTGCAGGATGCTCGCCGCCCGGTACGGCGCGAACGCCGCGATGTATACGACCTGCGCGCACAGGAAGAACCCGACCATCACCAGGAACGCGGCGTCCCCATCGAACAGGTCGGGTGCGCTGTCCCCCAGCCACGACAGGCCGAGTGCGACGAGCACGAGATTCACCAGCCGGGTGCGCGGCGCCGGGGTGGATGCGGCCAGCGCGGCCGCGAGCAGCGGCATCAGGAACCACTGGGAGATGTCGGTGAACACCGATTCCGGTGCCACCGGTTGCGCGAGGAGATGCGCGACGGCGACGGCCGCGAACGCCGCCGAAGCAGCGGTCGCGGCCGGCCGTGTCGTCATTCGGTGCCGTCGAGCGATTCGGTGCCGTCGAGCGGTTCGGTGCCGTCGAACGCGGCGAGCAGTCGCTGCGCGGCCAGCGCCGCGGTGAGCGACCCGTCGCGCACACCCTGCTCGACCTCGCCGCGGATCTTGCCGACCCGCGGGTTCGTTTCGAGGCGGCGCAGCAGCTGGTCGTGCACCATCGTCCAGGTCCAGTCCACCTGCTGGCGGCGGCGGTTCTCCTCGAACAACCCCGCCGCGGTGAGCACCTCGCGGTGATTCAGGACGGTGTCCCAGAACGTGTCCAGGCCGTTGCCCTCGAGACCGCTCATCGTGATGACCGGCGGTTTCCAGATCGCGTCGTGTGGATGCACCAGGCGCATCGCACCGGCCAGTTCCCGGGCGGCGACCCGCGCGTCGCGCTCGAAGTTGCCGTCCGCCTTGTTCACCGCGACGAGATCGGCGAGTTCGAGCACACCCTTCTTGATGCCCTGCAGCTGATCACCGGTGCGGGCCAGGGTCAGGAACGTGAAGCAGTCCACCATGTTCGCGACCGTCACCTCGGACTGACCGACGCCCACGGTTTCGACGAGGATCACATCGAAGCCGGCGGCCTCGAGCAGCACCATGGTCTCGCGGGTCGCCTTGGCGACACCGCCGAGCGTCCCGGCCGTCGGGGACGGGCGGATGTAGGCGTTCCGTTCGACGGACAGGCGGGCCATGCGGGTCTTGTCCCCGAGGATCGACCCGCCGGTGCGCGTCGACGACGGGTCGACGGCGAGCACCGCCACCCGGTGGCCCTTCTCGAGCAGATACATGCCGAGCGAGTCGATGAACGTCGACTTCCCGACACCGGGAACACCCGTGATGCCCACCCGGATCGCGTTGCCCGCCTTCGGGAGCAGGCGCAACAGCAGCTGCTGCGCCTGCTCCCGATGGTCGTCGCGGGTGGACTCGACCAACGTGATCGCCTTGGCCAGGCCGGCCCGCCGGTTGGCGAGCACGTCCTGTTCGAGCCGATCGAGATCGACCGGAGGTCGGCCCATCTGGGATCAGTCCTCCGAGTCGTGGCCGAGCTGCTCGGAGAGCTTGCCGAGCAGACCCACGGCCGCGTCGGCGATGACCGTGCCGGGCGGGAAGATCGCCGCGGCGCCGGCCTCGTACAGCTCGTCGAAGTCGCCCGGAGGGATGACGCCGCCGACCACGATCATGATGTCGGGGCGGCCCACCTCCGCGAGCGCCTCCCGAAGCGCGGGCACCAGCGTGAGGTGTCCCGCGGCCAACGACGACACGCCGATGACGTGCACGTCGTTGTCGGCCGCCTGGTTGGCGACCTCTTCGGGGGTCTGGAACAGCGGTCCCACGTCGACGTCGAAGCCGAGGTCGGCGAAGGCGGTGGAGATCACCTTCTGTCCGCGGTCGTGACCGTCCTGGCCCATCTTCGCGACCAGGATGCGGGGACGACGTCCCTCGGCCTTCTCGAACTTCTCGACGAGTTCGGTTGCCGTGCTGATGTTGCCCGCCTTTCCGGCCTCGTCCCGGTACACACCGCTGATGGTGCGGATCTCGGCCTGGTGACGTCCGTAGACCTCTTCGAGCGCGTCGGAAATCTCGCCGACGGTCGCCTTGGCGCGGGCCGCGTCGATCGCGAGGGCGAGCAGGTTGTTCTCCATGCCACCCTCGGTGGAGGCGGCGGCGCGGGTGAGCGCGGCCAGCGCGGCGCGGGTGGCGTCCTCGTCGCGTTCGGCGCGCAGCCGCTCGAGCTTGGCGATCTGCTCGGCGCGGACCTTCGAGTTCTCGACCTTGAGGACCTCGATCTGCTGGTCCTCGGCGACCTGGTACTTGTTCACGCCGATCACCGGCTGGCGGCCGGAGTCGATGCGCGCCTGCGTGCGGGCCGCGGCCTCCTCGATGCGCAGCTTCGGGATGCCCTCGGAGATGGCCTGCGCCATGCCGCCGGCCTCCTCGACCTCGGCGATGTGGGCGCGGGCCCGGTTCGCGAGTTCGTGGGTGAGCCACTCGACGTAGTACGAGCCGCCCCACGGGTCGATCGGGCGGGTGGTGCCCGACTCCTGCTGCAGCAGCAGCTGGGTGTTGCGGGCGATGCGCGCGGAGAAGTCCGTCGGCAGCGCGAGGGCCTCGTCGAGCGCGTTGGTGTGCAGCGACTGGGTGTGGCCCTGGGTCGCGGCCATCGCCTCGACGCAGGTGCGCGCGACGTTGTTGAACACGTCCTGCGCGGTCAGCGACCAGCCGGAGGTCTGCGAGTGGGTGCGCAGCGACTTCGACTTCGCGGACTTCGGGGAGAACTTCTCGACGAGTTCGCTCCACAGCAGGCGCCCGGCCCGCATCTTCGCGATCTCCATGTAGAAGTTCATGCCGATCGCCCAGAAGAACGACAGACGCGGCGCGAACTTGTCGATGTCCATGCCCGCGTCGAGACCGGCGCGGATGTACTCGATGCCGTCGGCGAGCGTGTAGGCCAGCTCGAGGTCGGCGGTCGCGCCGGCTTCCTGGATGTGGTAGCCGGAGATCGAGATGGAGTTGAACCGCGGCATCTTCGCCGACGTGTACGCGAAGATGTCGGAGATGATCCGCATCGACGGCTTCGGCGGGTAGATGTACGTGTTGCGGACCATGAACTCCTTCAGAATGTCGTTCTGAATGGTTCCGGCCAGCTGCTCGGGCGCGACGCCCTGCTCCTCGGCCGCCACGACGTACAGCGCGAGGATCGGCAGCACCGCGCCGTTCATGGTCATCGACACCGACACCTGCGACAGGTCGATGCCGTCGAAGAGCTGCCGCATGTCGAGGATCGAGTCGATCGCGACACCGGCCATGCCGACGTCACCCTGCACGCGCGGGTGGTCCGAGTCGTAGCCACGGTGGGTGGCCAGGTCGAACGCCACCGACAGGCCCTTCTGGCCGGCCGCGAGGTTGCGGCGGTAGAAGGCGTTGGATTCGGCGGCGGTGGAGAACCCGGCGTACTGGCGGATGGTCCACGGCTGGTTGACGTACATCGTCGGGTACGGGCCGCGCACGAACGGCTCGATGCCGGGGTAGCTGCCCAGCGGGTAGCCCGCGGCCTCGACCGCGTCACGGTCGGCCTTGGTGTAGACGGGCTTGACGTCGATGCCCTCGGGCGTCGACCACACCACGTCGTCGACGGTGTAGTTGTTCGCGGTCGCCACGGATTCGACGAGCGCGGCGGCCTGCTCCGGAGTCGGCGCGGACGGCGCCGGCGACGCCGGATCCGTCAGCGGGACATCGGCGAAGCTGCCGATCTTGTGTTCGATGCTCACTTACGCTCCCAGAGTGTTCAGCAGGTCGGTCAGCGCGGCGATCGCGTCGATCTTGGCGGTGAGGAACCCGTCCGGACGCGCCTCACCCTCCACGTCACCGACGGCCTTCTCCGGCCCGGCGAGCAGGACGGTGGAGATGCCGGCGGCGCGCAACGCGGCGGTCGCAGGACCGGCGTCCGCGTCGTACCGCTTGTCGGTGCCGCACAGGACGGCGACGGTCGCACCCGATTCGGCCACGGTGTGCGCGATCGTGTCGAGCGCGAGGGTGCCGGGGTTGACGGCCTCGATGCCGCCGGCGGCCAGCAGGTTCGTCGCGAACGTCGAGCGGATGTTGTGCTCGGCGATCGGTCCGAGCGGTGCGAGCAGTACCTTCGGACGGGCACCGTGTGCGGCCAGGTACGCGTCCGAGCGGTCGCGCAGGGCCTCGAACGGTGCGGCGTAGCGGGCCGCGAACGCACCGGCCTCGGCGACGTCGGCGGGCAGCGGCGTCTCGCCCAGGTTCGGGAACTCGTTGACGCCGGTCACCGAGGTGCGGCGGTGCGCGATGTCGGACTCGCGGCGGGCGCGGGTCGCGGCGATGCGCTCGGAGATCACTCCCGCGTCGAGCGCCGCGCGGTATCCACCGGCCGCCTCGATCTGCTGGAAGAACTCCCACGCCTTGCCTGCGACCTGGGCGGTGAGCTCCTCGATGTACCAGGAGCCGGCGCCCGGATCGAGCACCCTGCCCAGGTTGGACTCCTCGAGCAGCAGCAGCTGGGTGTTACGGGCGATGCGCTCGGAGAACGCCTCGGACACGTCGAGCGCACCGGCGGGCAGGGCGACGTCGAACGGCAGGACCGTGACCGAATCCGCGCCACCGACACCGGCACCGAACGCGGCCAGGGTGGTGCGCAGCATGTTCACCCACGGGTCGCGCTGGGTCATCATCGCGGCGGAGGTGACGGCGTGCTGCGGGGCGTTGCCCGCGTCGGCGGCCCCGACGACCTGGGCGATGCGGGCCCAGACCTGACGGCCGGCGCGGAACTTGGCGATGGTCTGGAACTGGTCGTCGGTGGCCGCGAGGCGGAACTCGATCTGACCGAGCGCGTTGGCGGCGGTCCGACCGGCGGCGACCAGTTCGCGCAGGTACTCCAGGCCGGCGGCGATCGCGGCGCCGAGCTCCTCGGCGTCGGAGGCGCCGGCGTTGTGGAACGCGGTGCCGTCGACGGTCACGGCCCGGACGGTCTCGGCGCGATCGGCGGCGGCCGTCGCCAGGGCGATCGCGTCGGCGACGGTGACGTCGGCACGGCCGGAGAATGCGCTGGTCAGCGGCGCGGCGCCGAGGCCGATCCGCACGGCGCCGCGGTCGGCGACGTCGGTGCGGGCGTCGAGCAGCGCGTACAGCGCCTCGGCGGCCGCGGCGGTGTCGGCACCGGCGTCGAGGGTGACCGGCGCGAGGTCGAGCAGCACCTTGTCCAGGACCGCGGGCAGGGCGTCGACGGGCAGGCCCGCCGCGCCGACCTGCAGCCAGAGTGCGCTGACGCCGTTCTCGAGGGCCGCGAGGATCCGCTCGTTGGCGGCGGCGGCGTCGCTGCCGCCGAACTGTGCGGACACGAGCCAGCCGGCGTTGACGTCGCGGGTGGCCGAGGCTCCGCGCACGTACGGGAACTCACCGGGCAGCGGCGCCTCGGGGCGCTCGTCGCGGACCCCGTAGAGCGGGTTGACGGTGATGTCGTCGTACGTGGTGGTCTCGAGCAGTCGCTGCGGCTCCGGTCCGAGTTCGGCGGGCTCGACGCGGCGGGACTTCGCGAGCACGCCGGCCACCGCGTTCTGCCACTGCGCATACGCGCGTGCGGCGTCCTCGGCTTCTGCAGCTAATGACACGTGCGGTTCCTCTCCTACGCTGCGGGATGTGGTGCAGGCTCGGTGTGATGCTGGTTCTCGGGCCATGGTGGGCCGTGGATACCTTAGGTGGGTTCTCGTGTGATGCTAGCCGCATACACGCCGCGGCTATTGTGGGGATCACCACAGATTCCCTAGCGATCGTTAACGGACTTGCGCAGGGAAATCTACCTTCCGCCTCCGCGCCGCCCGCAGGCACCGGTCGATTGCCGGGTCCGGGTATCGTGGTCGGTCGTGACGAGGCTCCTGACCGACCGCAGAATCCTCGGCATACTTGCCCTTCTCGTCGCGCTGGCCGCCGCGGCAATGCTGATCCCTCATCCCACGGTCGCGGAGATCCGCGGGTGGGCGGACACCGTGGGCCCGTCGTTCGTCCTCGTCTTCTTCCTGGTTCACACCGTCGTGACCATCGCCCCGGTGCCGCGCACCGTGTTCACCCTCAGCGCCGGCCTGTTGTTCGGCGCCGCCACCGGCATCGCCGTCTCGGTGGCTGCGACCACGGTCAGCGCGGTGCTCGCGTTGCTGTTGGTGCGGTGGATCGGCCGCGGGGCGGTCTCGTCGTATCTGACACATCCCGCGGCCAAGGCCGTGGATCTGCGGCTGGCGCGGCGCGGCTGGCTCGCGGTCGGATCGCTGCGCCTGATCGCGGCGGCCCCGTTCTCGGTGGTGAACTACTGCTGTGCGATCTCGTCGGTACGGCTCGTGCCGTACACGCTCGCCACGATCGTGGGCATCCTGCCGGGCACGATCGGGGTGGTGCTGCTCGGCGACGCGCTGACCGGACGCACGAACCCCGCCCTGATGGTGGTGACGGTGGTGTGCCTGCTCGTCGGGGTCGTGGGACTGTGGCTCGAGGCGCGGTTGCCGGTGCCGGCCGGTTCCGCGCTCGATGCGATCGTCGATCCCGACGACGAGAAGTCGACAAGTCTCAGACCTTGATTTACTGAAGTCAAGGCTTCATTCTTGACCAATGTTCGTGTTGACGGTGGATCAACGCGGCAGCCGACGTGACATCGACCGGGTCGCGGCGCTGCTCGAGGAATTCCGCGACGCCGACCTGCTGCGCCCGTTCGAGCGCACCGCCGGCGACGAGGTGCAGGCGGTCGCGGACGACGCCGAGACCGTCGTGGATCTCGCCCTGGACCTGGTGCAGCGCGGCCACTGGAGTGTCGGGATCGGCGTCGGCGCGGTGGAGACGCCGCTGCCCGAGCAGACCCGCGCCGGACGCGGCCCCGCCTTCGAACACGCGCGGACCGCCGTCGAACGCGCCAAGAACGCACCCGGCAACCTCGCCGTCGACGGCACCGATCCCGACGCCGCGGCCGACGCCGACGCCGCCCTCACCCTGCTCGCGACGCTGGTGCTGCGCCGCACCGATCAGGGCCGGGAAGCGGTCGAACTCGCCCGCGCCGGACTCCCCCAGGCCCAGGTGGCACAGCGCCTGGGCATCAGCAAGCAGGCGGTGTCGCAGCGCCTGCACACCGCCGGATGGCAGGCCGAACAGGCTGGCCGAACCCTCGCCCGCCGCCTCCTCGAAAGGGCCGACCGTTGACCGTCGTCTCGCTGGTGTTACTCGCCGTCGTCGCGCTCGCCCCGGTTCTGAGCCTGCGCTCGAACCTGCCGCCGTGGCTCGCGCCGGCGCTCTCGACGGCCGCGTTGATCGGGGCGGCCCTGGCCGCGTCGGCGACGACGGCGGTCCACGGCTTCGCCTACGCCGCCACCCTCGTGCTGACGATGCTCGCGGCGATCACCGGCGGCGGCCCGGCCGTCCTCGCCGCGTTCCGCATCGCCCGCCGCCAGCCCGACGCCGGCCCCGAACCGGCCGCCCCCGCCCCCGACGGCGCACCGATCCCCGGCCCGCTGCGCGGCGGTCGCGTCATCGGCATCCTCGAACGCGCCGCGGTCGCGGGCGCGGTGCTCGCCGGGTGGCCCGAGGGCATGGCGATCGTCCTGGCCGTCAAGGGCCTGGCCCGCTATCCGGAGCTGCGTGAACCCCAGGCCTCCGAGCAGTTCATCATCGGCACCGGCACCAGCGTGCTGTGGGCGCTCGCGGTGTGCGGGGTCGGATGGGCGCTGATCACCTGAGCGCCGCAGCCTCGTCCCGCACCGCGTCGTCGATCTGGCGCTGGATCCGGCGCATCCCGCGCAACCAGCGGTCGGTGTCGGCGGCGCGTCCCGCGTAGTACTCGGCGACCTCGGGATGCGGGAGGATCAGGAACCGCTCCCCGGACAGGGCGGCCATCACCGAATCGGCAACCTGCCCTGGCGTGAGCACACCGGTTTCGAAGACCACCCGTCCCGCGGCGTCGGTCGGCAGCAGGTCCGTCGCGACCCCCTGGGGGCACAGGCACTGCACGATCACTCCCCTGTCCCCGTAGGTCGCGGAGAGCCACTCCGCGTGGGCGACCGCGGCGTGCTTCGACACCGAGTACGGCGCCGACCCCAGCATGGTGAGCAGACCCGCCGCCGAGGCGGTGACGACGAAGCGGCCGCGGCCACGGTCGAGCCAGCCCGGGAGCAGCGCCCGCGCGGCGCGCACGTGCCCCATGACGTTGACGTTCCAGGACATCTCCCACGCGGCCTCGGCGTCGGGGCCGTCGGCGACCACGCCTGCGTTCGCGAACCACGCGTCGACCTCCCCGAGTTCGGCGACAGCCCTCGCGACGAGCGCGGCCACGCCCGCTTCCCCGGCGGCATCACCGGGGGCGGCGATGCCGCCGATCTCCCGTGCCACGGCGGCACAGGCGTCGGCGTCGCGGTCGTTCACGACGACCCGCGCGCCGGCCTCGGCCAGTCGGTGCGCGAGGGCGCGACCGATCCCGTTGCCGGCGCCGGTCACGACAACGCCTGCGTCGCGCAGCCAGTCCGGGTACTCGATCGTCTCCACCAGCTTCCTTTCTCGTCCGTTCGCCGCCCCGTGCGTGGTTTCGGTAGTGGGGACTACCGAAACCACG